>DASQZP010000200.1:0-2102 GCA_035638655.1 Bacteroidales bacterium | reverse complement strand
TTGATTCCTTCTATTTAAATACTGAAATTTCGCACCCAATTTCTGGGATATAATTAGTACTTTAGGTTTTAGGTTGAGATTAAGTCTAAGGTTGAGGGTGAACTTTTTCCCTGTACTCGTTACGACGCTCTGCATCCCTTTACCGTTTTTTTAACTCATTTTTAAGCTCAGATTTCATCGAAAAACAATATGTTAAATCACGTTTTGTCCGAATCCACCCTCTGCCACAAAGGGAAGGAGGGAACTTTTTAACCCGGATTATTCACGAGTAGATGAAAAGAGGGCTTTGCAAAACCAGGGATTTTGGTCAATCCCGAATGCTTTCGGGGTGAGTGATTTCAAAACCGCAGCGTATAAGTAATACGTGAGGATTTTGAAATCTCCCGAAAACTCGGGAAGAATTTGGACAAAAGCACGGTTTTGCAAAGTCCTCTGAAAAATAACTCATTGAATTATTGAAAATATATTATTTTTGTGAAACCATCTATAGCTCAGATTTGGATATAGCCCGGGTATTTCACCAAGAAATTTGTCGGTGAAATACCCGGGTTAATAAATCTTTGCAATGTTTTCTATAAAAATTGAAAGATTTAAATTTTAAGTAGCCTTCCTGAAAAAATCTATTGATTAATTATCAAACGATTCTTTACTTGTTTTTTAGTGAATGGCGAGAGAGGTAACTTTAAATTTTACAAAATCTTAATATCAAAATTATAGAATATTCATAAACGAAAATGCAGAATTTGGATAAAAGCACGGTTTTGCAAAGTCCTCATAAAGCTTGTCAATAGGTTTTATATAGGTTTAGAATATTTTGACTATCGATTCATGTTTTAACAGGGTATGATGAGAGTTTTTCAAAAAAATTGCGGGGCAAGTTTAATATTAAGCTTTCGCAAGGGATTCAAACAGGGAATTTTAAAGATATGATAATGAAGTTAAGAATAAATAGAGTGGATTATCGGGTAGTGATTTAATCTGTCCGCATAGTTAGATAGAACGAGTCTATTTTAAAATTAAAAATTTTAATTAAATATACTTTGTTGGGAGGCAAGATTTTTCTAATTTCAGCGATTTAATATTCTTTTATCTTAAATAAATCCAAATAAAACTACTGGGGTATGTCAGCTCAAAAATCAAACGCATCAGAATCGGGTTCTCAGAACTCGCCGAATCCTCCGGAGCATCGGGATCCAGATATCGTCCGTGAAATTCCTGAGGAAGAATTTAAACCAATAGGTACCTTGACGTTAACACTCCTATATTTTGCCATTGTGGCCATCATGTGGGTGTTTATGTATTTTGTCGAGTTTGCCAACCACGGACCTTCAATAATAGATTGAGGGAGGATAAAACAAAATGCATATACATAAATTTGAACGTTTTTGGATAGGATTGTCTTTCGTACTTATTGCGGGATTCATAGCTACAGTCGTTATTGGTTTTACTACTTTCGATCTCAAAGTTATTGGTAAAAATAAAACGATCGACCCCACGAAGCTTGCGGAAACAACATTCGCAAAACCGGGTGTGAGAAAAGTAGAAAGAAATGGTAAAACTGAATACGATGTCTATGTAGTGGCACGACAATTCTTGTTTCAACCGGGAACCGGAAATCCTATTACGGTACCTGCCAACGAACGTATCACTTTTCACATAACAAGTCCGGATGTTATTCATGGATTTGAAGCGGTGGGTACCAACCTGAATACGATGGTTATCCCAGGTGAGATAGCAAAGTTTACAACGATATTCCCTGAACCAAAGACGTACGGAATATTGTGTAATGAATATTGTGGAGCTGCCCATCATGCCATGGAGGGCAAAATTGAAGTCGTTCCAAAATCGCAATTTAATGAAAGTATGCTGGTACAATGACATTTGTAGATAATTATCCAAAAGCCGCAAAAGTAGCTAAAGAAAATTTAATCGTTGCCTTTACAGCTCTTGGCCTGGGTGGGTTCTTTGGACTTATTCAGGCTTTGCACCGGACAAACATTTTCAGAGGATTTGTAAGTTCTGTTCATTATTATACGATTTTGACAGGACATGGAGTACTTCTCGCCCTGGTATTCACCACCTTTTTTATTGCCGTGTTATTT
>DASQZP010000199.1:0-4738 GCA_035638655.1 Bacteroidales bacterium | reverse complement strand
GGAACTGATTCAAACGATTGGCTCTGGGCCTGAAACGCTTGCTAGCCTGTCTCCCGCCATGCTGGTAGTAATAAAATGCATGCGCAAACGATCTTTTTCAACCTATCTATAGTCTAATAGAAACGCTTGTTAGGTGGCTGTATCATTTCGTGTTTTCTCAAGATCAACAAAACCAATTTCGTCATATTTAACACCATTTTGGGCATCCCAACCATCTTTTATTTCTGTTAGGGCTTTCGAAAATATTTTATCAAAGAGTATCTGATAGACGTTTAAAAAATTCTCACTCGCTTCTTTATCTTTTTTTTCAATTTCCCTTCATTTACTAATTCAGGATCACAAGCTACCAAGTAACCTTTGAATAAATTTTCAATTGATAAGCCACAAGTCAACATGAATACTCTAGAAATTGAAGGACGTCTAACTACAGTATCTTTTTCGTGACTACCTTCAATAATTTGCCCTTTATCCTTCCATATCAGTAGAACAGCACGGTCAAGTTCTTGAGCATATTTCAACCAATTATCTGGAGATGCCCTTTCAGTAAATTCTTGAATTTTCTTTTTGATCATTAATTTTTGTTTTGAGCTAATTTTTGTACTGCGTTTAGAATTGAGTTTTCTGCCTTATAAGTGGGGTAGCATTTTCTAATTTTATTTTTGGCGATTGTATTTTGCATTTTTTGTGAGGCTGAGGAGCCAGACTCAAAATTCCAAGTGTGTCCCAAATTATCAGATAAGACATATTTAGCATTAACCCGAACTCTTGTTTTGTTATCACTGATCTTTTTTGCAGTAATATTCATCCTACCTACAAAACTCCCATTTTCATAATTAACAACAAAATTTTCATAAGGACCATCGTATTTTTTCGTCTGATAATTTTGTCGAACCTTAACGTGATGTGTTCCACAATCTATAAATTGGCTTGGATCATTAGAACCAAAGGTGACAATGATTAATCCTGATTCTTTTTCAAAGTTTTCAATTGAAAAAAAGGTAGAGGAGACGTGATTAATGATTGCGTCCCAGGTTTTATCATACCCACTTGCAATAGTTTTACTAAACTGCGGTTTTTCTGGTTTTGAAGGTGGGATATATTTAGCAGTAGAGCAACCAACGACAAAAAGAAAGCAAATTATTATTCCCTTTTTCATAAATTATTTCATTTAGGATTAGATTTTGAGGAGCTATATAACGGCCATGCGCGTCCGTTTATAGCACTAAATAATTGTTTTAATTGGTCGAACTAAAATTAAATTGGATTCCAAATGTTATATTACGAATTGAATTATAACCAGCAAATGCTGTAACTGACTGGGATAAGTCATAGCCAGCTAAACCACCAATTCCAGCAATAATTTTTGATTTATCAATTATATGGTAACCATCTCCGTTAAATCTATGGTCAATATAATTTGTGTAATCATTGGTAGCACCAACAGAAATTTCGGCTTTTAAACTGAATTTTTGAGTTAAATAATAACCAGCTCCAGCGTCGATTGTCCAGAAAAATGTACCGGTTCCATCTTTTGTGCGTCCGTAATTTGATTTTTGCTCCGAAACTAATTTTCCACGGGTATCGGTAAATTGATAACTAAAACCAAGACTATAAATCTGTAATTTATTTTTAAAACTAAATTCTAATAGGGCGGCCTTTTCTGAACTAAATCCAACACCTAATCCTAAATTTTGTGAAAAAGCCGAAGTTCCACTTAATGTTAAAATTAAAGTCAAAAAGAAAGTAATATAAATTTTGCGCATCTGAAAAATCTTTAAGCGTTATATTAATAAATTAAAGCCACCTAACGACATTGCGCATAAGCTGCACGCGAATGAATGTTGAAGTAATAACTAACGAAAGATGAGTTTTAAAACCAAGGGCGGCAACCAATAGGCGAGGCGTGTCCGCTTAATGCGCTGGTTATGCCCACAATGTTTTTTAACTGAAGAATATCTTACTGTACATATCATTCTATCCAGATTCCCAAAATAATGGGTTAGAATAATCATACCAAGGTGTTGCGTTTCGCCATTTAATAGCTAAATGAGATAGATCATATTTATTTGACAAACTCATAAGTCGACTTATTTCATCATCATTTAATCCTTCCCCATGTATAATACCCATCAAAGAATTATTCAAATCAATATATAGATCGTTTTTGTCTGAAGTAAATACTAAACATCGCCATTCAGATTCGTCTTTCCAGTCAAGCATCTTTTGAAAAAATAATTCTTTATAGTAGGTATATAAATGTTGTGCAGCGTAATTTTTCTTTCCAACTGATTCAAGTGTGTCAATATTGATAAGAAAATGTTGTTTAGTACGATCCGGAATTGGATTTTCATTTAGGTATTCTACATCGCCACACATAATTTTATGTTCATTATTTACTTGGGTTTTAACTTCTTTGATAAATTTTGATCTATCTATAACCAAGCAGACACCATGATGATTTTTAGCATATTGAGCCCACATTCTTGGTTTTATGTATCCTCTTTTAAATAAATCGGTTAAATTATTTCCGTCTAATCCTGAATTATCTTTACTAAAGCATGCCAGTTTTGTCTTTTGTTTTAACTCATTCGAGAGCCATTTTGATAGCTCTTCTCTCGAATATTTTCCTAGATCAGCATTTTTATTTGTGCCTAGATCAAATTTCCAATCGCTTGATTCTTTAGGATCATTCGTTTTGGTGTACTGAGATAAACGTATTGTACCATTTGCTAAAATGTACTTTTCGGCAGTCTCTAATTTTGTATAGTGATAAATAAATCGATTATGATCGGACTCATATTCAATCATAACTTTTAAGGAAATTTCAATATGATTAGATAACAGGTCGTTATTATTACTGTATTGTTGCTTTTGCCTTCAAAATAATTTTTTGGCCTCTATCCTTAAGCTTTATTACGGCAGTAAGTTTTTTAAAGTCTTCTTTTTTTAAAGGTAGCACCTGAGAATATTCTTCTATGGGATAATATTTACTTTTATACTCTCCCGTTAACAAAGAGCCTGAATTTAAACGTACAACTTTATGATTCTCGGCATCTTCAATAAATAATTTCTCCACATCAACGGGATGAGGTATATTATTAGTTATTGATAAATTAGCTTTTTGAACTTTGTGATTTTCAATTTCGGTTGATCTTAAATTAAAATCAATTGCATCCTTATAAGTCTTAAACGTTGCCTTGACTGAGGTATTTTCAATAACATGGATTGTTTTTGGGTTATTGTTTCCGCTTATTCCTCCCTTCCATTTTATAAATACGTATCCGTCATTTGCATTTGCTTTTAATTTTACTTCTTCATTATGGTTATAGTTTTTTTTATCAGGGCTTTTGCTTACTGTCCCTTTACCTACGGTATTAATACTGATATTGTACAAATTTTCTTTTGGTGATGAGCTGTTTGTATTGCAACCAATTAATAAAGCTGTAATTAACGGAGCTATAATTATAAGCGTTGAACGTACCATAGATTATTGCCTTGTTTGAATTATTAATGCTAAAATTAATCTTTTCCACAATCTCCAACTAGTTTTACACATGTACTAATATAGAAGAATGTAATTTTACGAACTCAGCATTTTATATAGAGCACTTTGCAAAACCAGGGCTTTTGCTCAATATCTGCGTTATCAAAATTTTGAAATCCTCACGTATGGCTAATACGCTGCGGTTTCAAAATTTCTCTGGCCTTGATCTTGAGCAAAAGCCCTGGTTTTTCAAAGCCCTCTATATAGTTACTACTAATGAAAGAACACTATTTTTTCCGGTTGCTACTGGCAAGTTTTTACCAAGCTCAATCAATCCAAAACTATACTGAACCCCTATATCAAAAAAACCAACGTCAAGACCAAGTCCTGTTATAAAACCACCATCTGCATTTTTTACAAATGACCCTAAATCAGCTTCTCCTTCAGCTGTTTCTGCCTTAGTATTAACGTTAATTGCTACATAAGGACCAACATAAATATTAGGACTCACTTTTCCTCCAGGAATAAAGTCGTATTTCAATAGAACAGGGACCTCTATGTAATCCAATTTAATTATGACATCTGAACCGGAAACGGTTCCCTCTACACCTTTTTGAGTGTAAATTAGTTCAGGTTGTATAGAAAAATTGCTATTCGATAGCTTAAAATTGCCATATAGACCAACCATAAATCCTATTCGTCTATTTATATCAGCCTCAGGGTTAGTTTTGGTTATTTTTGCAAAATTCATACCAGAAACAACACCATAATCTACACTCTGTGCTTTTAAAGAGAATGTGCTAGACGCAATTATAATAAATGAAATGAGTAGTTTTTTCATGATTAATTTGTTTGGTTTCAGTCTTTATTTAACTGTTTTCTATAGATATGATTTAGAGCGTGAGTTTAAAATGTGGGTATAACCTATACTTAGTTGTACCAAATTTATTATAGTAACTGGATGGATAACATGCAAATAGGACCTTATAAACGAATGAGCCAATAATTTGTGTATGTTATCCATTTCGACAGATGCATTGCAAAATGGATAATACAGATGGATAATAAAATTTATCTGTAAGGAATGTGGAATTGCTACAAAAAAATGGACAGTTAGTTAAGCCAGATCATGCAGCTAGTTCTTTGTTTTCTGTTAAATGGTTTGCCATTTCTGCCGGTGTTCGGTAGTCCAGCGTAGAATGTAGTCGCTGGCGGTTATACCAAATCTCAATAAATTGGAAGATTACTCCTCGC
>DASQZP010000198.1:0-2024 GCA_035638655.1 Bacteroidales bacterium | reverse complement strand
CCGCAGACATATTCGGATTTCCTTTTACAAAACTATAAAAAGCTACCCCATTTTCATCAACAGTAAACTGTTTGGGACTTTCATCTACTGCCAGACTATTGTTAACTAAAAGGGTTGCATCCTGTACAGGCGAAATATATTTATTCTGATTTTGATAGTTAATATACTCCTCGTTTACCGTAATTTTTAAACTATCCAGCTCCCGGTTAGCAAAAACAGGCTGACCAAAGAGGTAGCTAACATTGCCATTCCCATCCACTGAATATACAGGTACCTCCCTACCCTGAATGTCAAGCACACTGTCACAAATGACAGGATTTCCATTGGGTTTGGTTACATGGATACTGATAGGCGACCGGTAAATCCAGTTCTTCAAAAGGTCATATTCATACCCATAAACAGTATCCACGGTATTCCCGTCAGCTGACCAAACTGTATCAGTTACCTTTGTTCGTTCGCTGATATTTGAAAGATCCAGCGGTCCTTCTCCTGTCAGGTCAAACAAATAGTCCGGATTACCTGAAATATCTTTTACAATATATTTCTCCGGCAACACAACGAGTTTATATTCGCCGGTAACAGAATCTGTGGTAACTGTTCTAGTATAATTATATCCCTTTTCTGCTTCCAGGGTAAGAGTATAGCTTCCGATATTATTTACTGACAAACCAAAACCTATCTTTTTATCACCCTCTTTTATCCCCCCGACAACACGACCAGCAATAATCCTTTTTGTCGAATCCAGGAATTGTAAACCAGAAATATCATCCTGAAAATCTTTCAGTACTGTTTTACCATTTGCTTTGGGTGGATAACTGGCCTGAACAAATACATGTCCGTCTTTGCGGATCGACAACACATGTTGTCCGATGGGCACTTTAACCGAGAAATTGCCATCGGCATCGGTTGTCATGATATTGTTTTCAACATCGTACATATTGTCCCCATCCAGCAGGATCTCAACCCCTTCCACCGGGAAATTTTCTCCCAGGTACTTTACGTTGCCTGACACATTGAATGCAGACATATCCTTAAAATTCACATTATTGTGAACCGGTGAATTATCTCCGACAAACAAATTGGTTTTTACAGGGGCAAATTCATGCACTCCAAGTACCGGTATTACGCTAAAAATATTTCCATTCCCCTGATAAGGAAATCCTTCTATCACATAATTCCCGTATTTATCGGAAATACCTGCAGGATGTAGCTTTAGAAACGGCGGCACGTAGGTACTCCAGTGATTCGCCGTTGTAGCATTCAGCAATCGCCCGTTATGCTTATTAAACTCAGTACCTGTTTTTGAAATATCGTAAAACCTGTCAAAAATTCCTTCATAAAGTTTCCAGTAAAGGACAAGTCCGTTCTCCTTACCGGATAATTTTCTTTTATAGTCATTTTTTATCTCTGAGTTTGATTTTACACGATTCCATATTCTTACTTCATCAATTTTCCCAAAGAATTTCGGGTCTCCGAAAATGATCCTGTCCTCCGCCCGGCCAAATCCGCCTACCGGGTTAATGGTATCATGGATTATTTCAGTTCCGTTATTATAAAGGGATATTACCCCTTTTTTACTAAGCGTTATGGTAACCTGGTTCCAAACGTTATCCTGAACTAATGAATCAGATTGTATGAAATAGTCCTTATATGTACTGTTGATCAAACTCCCGTTAAAAACTATTCCGGGATAACCATCTTTGACGAAATAGTGGAACGTATTAGACAAATTGAAGATTTTCAGACTATCAGAAGGAGAAAACTGGTTAAAATACACATAAAATTCAACCGAAATATCAGATGAATTCAAGGAGCTGATGTCTTTGAGAGAATCATCAGAAATCATATATTCACCACTTCCCAGTTCGATGGAATAAGATTCCATTTCATTTTCCGGTTCAGCAAATACTTCGGCTCCCTGCACGGGATTTCCTCCTTCAAATGAAATGTTGCCACTGACAATTCCGGTAGCCACTCTGAAACCCAAATCTTCAAGCGAATCAGTATACAATGTATTCACAACA
>DASQZP010000197.1:0-3404 GCA_035638655.1 Bacteroidales bacterium | reverse complement strand
GATGCTCAGTATGATGCCAAAAATCATACTGAAACCTTCAAAACCGACGCTAAAGCCATGAAGGTTGAAATAAAAAAATGAGATGTATGACCAAAAGTGGAAAAAGGGCGATAACTTTAAGGGTTATCGCCTTTTTAATTTACTTCCAAAACCTCACAATAACGTTCTAATCCGTTTATCTCAAACTTATCTCCAACTTTACGACCTAAAGCGGCTACACCTATCGGAGAACGATCACTTACAACTATAAATCCATTATTTTTCTTAAACTTTTGATCTCCATGTGAAATTTTCAATGTCGCTACTTTATTATTATCCAGATATTTGACTTTAACTTTTGAACCGACTTTGATTAAAGCTCCATCATTCTTTAAATAACCATTATTTTTATGAGATTCTTCGGTAGATTTTAAGACATGATTAGGTATTTCATTTTTCGGGATTTCTTTAAAATCTATAGATTCTTTTTCAGGCAGCTCTTCATATTCTTTTGCATTTCCATTTCGATTAAACAATGTATCTAATTGTAAATGTTCAGTTATAGGATCACGTTTTGATTCTACATTGATTTCTTTTGAATCTTGAAGCTGGATAAATTTGACTAATTTATCTAATTCGCGATCTGAATTTTCCCACCAATCTCTTGACCAAATACGATGAAATACAAAACCATGTTCCTCCAAACGTTTTTGGCGATATATATCCCAGGCGTAATCTTCTAAACTTCCATGGTAAGTAGCTCCATCACATTCTATTGCTATATAAGGTTTGCCTGTTAATTTAGATCTCACCGCTATGTCAATTCTGAATCCACCGGCACGATATTGTGTAACAATTCTATCCTCTGGTATTTTGATAAGTAAAGCTTCCATGACAGCATCTTCAAAAGGTGATTCTGTAGTAAAATTATTAATGGAATGGTCACCTTCTGATTGATTTAAAAATTCAAGTAAGGAATGAATGGTTTCACGATCTCCTTCTGATACGGCTTTCGCATAGCATAAATAGGCATGGAGATAACCTCCCTCAACTATATTCGAGCCGGATAATTCATTTTTATAATTCAAGCACCTTTCTTCCGGAATTGAAGTTAATACAAAAACCTTCATTTTGGCACGGGTAATGATCACATTCAATAATCGTCTACCGATATCTTTTCTAGTGAGTGGACCATAATTGGCAGTATATCGGCCATCTGATCTGATGCCGAATGTGGTGGAGATAATGATGATATCGCGTTCATCACCCTGAATATTTTCAAGATTTTTTATGAAAAGTCCATCACTTTCTAATTCTGTAAAACGATTTTGAAACTCGTTATCCGTTTGAATCTCCATTTTAATAAGATCCCATATAAAATTACGTTGTTGTAAATTAAAAGTGGCGATCCCAACAGAAGGTAATTTTCCCTCTTTATCTCGTTTTAATTGTTTTAAAATGGATATTACTGTTTCTGCTTCCTCCTTGTTCTGACGGTGTTCATATAATCCATTTATACGAAAAAATTGAATTGGTGGATTAGGTATTCTTTCCGGCAGTGGATATAAACGATTTTTATAAAAAGCAGCATTGGAAAATTGAATTAAAAGGGGATGCCGGGAGCGATAGTGGAAATCCAAATAATATTGTTTAAAATCACAATGCTCAGCAAATTCTAACAATGATTCGCTGTCTGCGAGACTTCGAGCTGTTTCATTTTGTACATATCGCTCAAGAACCGCATCATCTGAATTATCATCAATTTCATCTTCTAAAGTCATTTCATCAGAACCGTTACTGGTGAACCAATAGGAGGGAGGCATTTGATTTTTATCACCTGATACGATCTTACGTTTTCCACGTATTAATGTACTTAACGACTCTTCCACTTTTAATTGACTGGCTTCATCAAATATAACCAAATCAAAAAGTTCTGGTTGTAAGGGGATAATTGAAGCACAAACCGAAGGATTTACCATGACAACCGGATAATAAGCTGTGAAGGTCTTAAAGTCTGTTTTAATAATTTTTCGCAGACTATTTCGTCTACGACCCTTTGATCCTCGCTTATTATATAGAGTTGACATAGGTAGTTTCGGGCGTAATTGAGTTTGCATATAAAACCAAATACGGGGAATTCTTTGTGCAATGTCTTTACGTAATTTTTCTCTTTCTTCCTCAAGTGATTTTAATTCACTATCGTAACCACTTGATCGGTTGAGATCAATCTTTTCAGACAATAATTCGTTAAGAAAGAACTCTTCAAATTGGATATGCCAATCTCCTACGCTTTCCTGTTGAAACAACTTTATAAGCTCTTTCAGATTGTTTGTTTGTTCTCGAAAAGTTGTTTGCCAGGATAAATGATTCAGAAATCCGTCGTTATCAGCTTCAAGAAAAGCATTGGATACTTCAAAGAAAGCTGATAGCGCTTTTTTTGCTTCAATTAGATTGCGGATATTAGCTGAACGGAAGTTAGACTTTATTTTATCTGATTTTGAGAACTTGCTGAATTGTTTAACTCTTTTTTTAAATTCAGAGAGGATATCTTCATCAATATGAATATTAAGTATCGATTGATCAGAAAGCTTATTTAATAACTGATGCTTTATAACGAGAAGTGATTCTATTAAACTATTAAGTTCTTCTTCCTTGTTATTACGCCAATCAATGAATTTTGGAATGCTATCCGGTATATCTTCATTAAATAATTTTAAATCAATTTCTAATGCCCTGTTTTGTAAGTCATGTAACACATCAGGTATCTTGTTAAAGGTCACAACATTTTCTCTAATTTTTTTGGAAATATGAGACAACATATTAGCAATAGAGAAACGCCAATCCCTTTTTTGGAATAATCGCTGAGTATTTAATTTATTTAAAAGCTCCTCTAAATTATGTACTAAACTATCAATATCCTTTATTTGCTTATCAATACGTTTAAATAATTTGTTTTTTGTTTCAGTAAGATGATCATCATATTTATGAATGAATGTATCAAGTTCATCTATATTCTTTTCCAGGAGTGAATTTAACTGTCGCCGTAAATTAGATGGATTTTCATTTTTAATAGCTCCATCGGATAGAAAACGCAGAAGATCTTTATGAGTAACTTTTTGTGATTTTTCTTCCAGAGATTTTAAGGAATTGTTGGTATCACTTAATTGGTATTCATCTATTGAAAAACCGTGATCTTCAAGTTTATCTCTGAGTGATTGGTCACCATTGTGAAGTTTGGCCTGAAGGAAACGACCTACTACTTTGTTCCATGGTATTTCAATTTCATCATCTTTTAAAATAGGTTCATTATGAAGGAATAATTTTCTATCATGGATCTCCTCGATTCTTTTTTCAATAAAGCCGAGTCTGATACCGATATTTGATTGTAGTTTGGTTAAAAAAGCATTTGGTACACTTCTTTCGCA
>DASQZP010000196.1:0-5323 GCA_035638655.1 Bacteroidales bacterium | reverse complement strand
GCATTTACCGGGGCACACGATAGCCGGAAGGGATATTTTGAAGTTGCCGACGGGGGTACTATATTTCTGGATGAAGTTGCTGATTTGCCGCTGTCCACCCAGGTAAGATTATTACGTGTGCTGGAAACCGGTGAATTTATCAAGGTGGGATCCTCAAAGACAATGAAAACCAATGTACGGGTAGTGGCTGCAACCAATCTGGATATTACAAAGGCTATAGAAAAGGATAAATTCAGGGAAGACCTTTATTACAGACTGAATACGGTGCCGATTTTCATTCCTCCTTTGAGGGAGCGACATGGAGACATCCACCTCCTTTTCAGAAAATTTGCCAGTGATTTTGCCGATCGTTACCGGATGCCGGCTATCGTGCTTGACGAGAAAGCCCGGGAAATGCTGGAAAAATACAGATGGCCCGGGAATATCAGGCAACAGAAAAACATTACTGAACAAATCTCTGTTATTGAACAAAATCGCGAAATTGGCGCTGAAGAATTAAAGAAATACATGCCCGACTACCAGGAGGCCAAAGTCCCAGCCTTGTATGCAAATGTAGATCAAAAAACTTTTTCGAGCGAACGGGAAATCTTGTACAAGATACTTTTCGACATGCGGAATGACATGAACGACCTGAAAAAACTTGTACTTGAAATGATGCAAAAAGGAAATCACGATGAGGATATGATAGAAAACAACGCTCATATAATAAAGAAACTATATCAAAGCGTGGAGCCTGTTGTTGAAAATCCTGAGGGAACTGAAGCAGATCACCACCAACCTGGTCCGCTGGAACTGAAACACCAGGAAAACAACATCCAGGATACAGAAGAAATTGTTGAAGAATCTTTATCTCTGGAAGACAAAGAAATAGAACTGATTAAAAAAGCACTTGAAAAACACAATGGGAAACGAAAAAATGCCGCGCATGAACTAGGCATATCAGAACGTACGCTTTACAGAAAGATCAAAGAACATAACATTGAATGATAAATTATTTTAAATTTGCAAACCAGTTGCAACCCAGGGATTAACTTATTACAATGCAAATAAATAAAAACATATATCTGCTTATCCTGCTCCTTGGCCTTTTTGTTCAGGGATGTAAGGTAACCTATTCATTTACCGGCGCTTCTATTTCTCCGGAAACCAAGACATTTTCAGTTCAGTATTTTCCAAACCGGGCAAATATAGTTGTACCTACGCTAAGTCAGCAACTGACTGATGCCCTCAGGCAAAAATTTCAGTCGCAAACCAGTCTTAAGCTGGTACAAGGAATGGGTGATGTTGATTTTGACGGCCAGATTACTGGTTATGAGACAAGACCGGAAGCCATACAGGCTAATGAAACAGCAGCTTTGAACAGGCTCACAATTAACATCAGGGTAAAATATACGAATACAGTAGATCCGGATAAAAGTTTTGATAAGACTTTCAGCCGTTTTGAAACCTATCCCAGCACAGAGGATATTACATCAGTCCAGGGAGACCTGATTAAGAAAATACTTGACCAGCTAACTGATGATGTTTTCAATGCAGCCTTTGTAAACTGGTAAAAACAACTTTATGACCAGGGAAAACCTAATAAAATACCTTACTGAACCACAGCTTCTCAATTACGCGACAATTGAGAAACTGGAGGAAATTATCAGGGTTTACCCATGGTTTCAGACAGCCCATCTTCTTCTGCTAAAAAACCTACAGCAGGTTAAGAGCTTTAAATTTGAAAAACAACTTCATCATTCGGCTGTATTTATTACAAACAGAGCAAAATTATATGCCTTACTTTACAACAATAATTTCACTTCAGAAAGCACATCAATAGAAGAAAATAATAATGAATCATTACCGGAGCAACATCCGGAAGAAAGAATTTCCGAAGATGAGAGTGCTGAATCCATTCAGCAAGAAGTAGTTGCACAGGAAACCGAATCTCCTTCTCTCATCATTGAAGAAGCTGATGATTCTGCCATTCAGCATGAAGCAGAAACAGATGAAGCGATACAGGAAACAGCAGATAATACTATTGAAGAACCAGTTAGCCCCCGAAAAAGAAATGATGTTGACACGTTGCAGGAATGTATTGAGAATGCACTTCAGGATCAGATTGATTTCCTAAAAGATACAGATCAGGCCAATCATGAATTGCAGGACAATAATCTGATACCCAGACCGGTTTTTTCATTGGTGAAACCAGAAAATATTGAACTTGATGATTTCGTACTTGACCAGGACAAAAGAATTATGTCCCGGGATGACGTAGAGGTTGAAGAAGAAACCTCTGGTGGCACTGTACCTGAAGAAGAAGTTACTCCCATAACCGAAAAAAATGACAATCCTGAGTTGTCAGGCAATGAGCCGGAGGCAAAAGAACAAAATCCGGATCAGGACAAGGGCATTATTATGCCTAAACAGGATCATGCAGAAGAAAAATCATCTCAGGAAGAAAAATTCCTTGCTTCAGAATATGCTGCCTATAATCTTGAGAAAAAAGTGCCTGAAACAGAAAAAAAGAATAATGAGGTAAATACAGAGGATCTGATAACTAAATTTATCAAGACCAATCCGAAAATTATTCCCCGTTCTGAAACTCCTGTAAATCACGAGGATATTTCAGAACCCAGTATACATGAACATGAAGGATTTATTACAGATACACTGGCCCACATATATCTCAAACAGGGCTACTATTCAAAAGCAATTATTGCTTATGAAAAATTAAGTTTGAAATATCCGGAAAAAAGTAGTTACTTTGCGGGTCAGATTGATGAAATTAAAAAGATCATTAACAACTTATAAATTATACGAATATGTATTTATTATTTTCAGTAGTGATATTAATAATCTGTGTATTACTGATATTAATTGTGTTGGTTCAGAACTCCAAGGGAGGCGGACTGGCCTCAAATTTTGCAGGTTCAAACCAGCATATGGGTGTGAGAAAAACTGCCGATTTTCTTGAGAAAGCTACCTGGTCCCTTGCTGCAGGACTATTGTTTCTCTCTATATTGGCCAGTATCAGTATTCCCCGTCAGAGAACTGAAGAAAATTCTGTTATACAGAATCAGATAGAGAATGCTGTTGATCCAAATGCAATTCCCTCTTTTCCGACAACTGTTCCCCAGCAATCTACAAATAACAATAACGGAGACAATAACGGGAATAACAACGGCACCACCAATCCTCCTGCTGACGGAGATAATAATCAGCAATAATTTACAAACTGATATAAATAACTTATAAGAGCTGTCTCTTTTCGGGACAGCTTTTTTTGTGCCTCATATATATTTCTCACCTGATGGATGAGACTTTCTTTTTTCAATTATCCAGGGTAATCTGCTGCAAAAATGTCAGTATGTCATACCCTTCCTGCCAGTTACCCATTTTATAAAGAAAGCCCCAATAAACCATAATGTATACTGAAAATAAGACAATTGCCATATTCCGACAGAGAAGATCAGGAAATACACAAAAACACACCAGGTGAAAAAATGACAAAAAAAGCAGTCTGAAACCCGAAAAAATCATTTGGCACAAATTATGAAAAAGTGCTTCACGTGAAAAACCAAACGAATTGTTTAACTAAAAATAAATGGTAAAATGTCAGAAGTAAAAATTAAACCTTTAGCAGACAGAGTTCTGGTAGAACCTCAGGAAGCAGAAGAAAAAACTGCAAGCGGAATTATTATTCCGGATACAGCCAGGGAAAAACCCCAGCGGGGTAAAGTGGTAGCCATCGGTACAGGCACCAAGGACGAAAGCATGGAAGTAAAGGTAGGAGATACTGTATTGTACGGTAAATATGCCGGGACTGAGCTAAGCATAGAAGGGAAAGACTACCTGATCATGCGGCAGTCTGATATACTGGCAGTGATTTAAAACTAAATTCAGAATATAAATTTGAAACAAAACTAAAAACTCAATAAAATGGCAAAAGAAATCAAATTTGATCTTGAAGCACGCGATAAATTAAAGAAAGGAGTTGATGCCCTTGCTAATGCGGTAAAGGTAACACTTGGCCCGAAAGGTCGCAACGTAGTAATTGACAGGAAGTTCGGAGCCCCTCAGATCACAAAGGATGGTGTAACAGTTGCAAAAGAGGTTGACCTGAGTGATAAATTCGAAAACCTGGGTGCACAAATGGTTAAGGAAGTTGCTTCCAAAACCAATGATGATGCCGGTGATGGCACCACTACTGCTACTGTGCTGGCACAGTCGATTGTAAATGTGGGTTTGAAGAATGTAACTGCAGGCGCCAACCCGATGGATCTGAAAAGAGGTATTGACAAAGCAGTGACAAAAGTCATTGAAAATCTCAGAAGTCAGAGTAAAACCATTGGTGATGACAACGAGAAAATCAAACAGGTAGCTGCCGTTTCTTCCAACAATGATTCAGAAATCGGAAGCCTTATTGCAGAAGCAATGGGTAAAGTAAAGAAAGAAGGAGTTATCACTGTTGAAGAAGCCAAAGGAACAGAAACTACCGTTGAAGTTGTGGAAGGTATGCAGTTCGACCGTGGTTATATCTCTCCTTACTTTGTGACAGATACTGAAAAGATGGAAGCAGTGCTTGAAAATCCATATATCCTTCTTTATGACAAGAAGATTTCAACCATGAAGGATTTGCTGCCCATTCTTGAAGCTACTGTACAGGCAGGCAGGCCGCTGTTGATCATTGGTGAAGATATTGATGGAGAAGCACTGGCTACCCTGGTTGTAAATAAACTCAGAGGATCACTGAAAATTGCAGCTGTTAAAGCTCCCGGTTTTGGTGACAGAAGAAAGGAAATGCTTGAAGACATTGCCGTTCTGACAGGTGGTACAGTTATCTCAGAAGAAAAGGGAATGAAGCTGGAAGCAGCAACACTCGAAGACCTGGGACAGACTGAAAAAGTTAGCATCGACAAAGAAAATACCACTATCGTTAATGGTATGGGTGACAAAAAAGCCATTGATGCACGCGTTAGCCAGATCAAGGCTCAGATTGAAGCCACCACTTCTGACTATGACAAAGAAAAACTCCAGGAACGTTTGGCCAAACTGGCTGGTGGTGTTGCTGTTCTTTACATTGGTGCTGCCACTGAGGTAGAAATGAAAGAAAAGAAGGACCGTGTAAACGATGCTTTAAGCGCAACTCGTGCTGCTGTTGAAGAAGGTATCATTCCTGGAGGCGGCGTAGCCTATATCAGGGCAATTGCTGCACTCGACGGCTTAAAAGGTGATAATGGTGATGAAACTACTGGTATTGCCATTATTCGCAGAGCACTTGAAGAACCAATTCGTCAGATAACTTTCAATGCTGGTGTTGATGGTTCAGTTATCGTTC
>DASQZP010000195.1:0-10535 GCA_035638655.1 Bacteroidales bacterium | reverse complement strand
TAATTTGTTCCAAAGGCAATTGCTGTATCCGCGTATTCACGAGAAAGTGCAACATACCACGCGTTGTCTGCATGATCCCGTTGCCAGCTATCCCATGGGAAATTTACAACTTCAGCGCCGGTATGAAAATTGACGGACAGGTCTGTTGGATGAGCTTTCATAAAATCCATCATGGCTTTGGTCTCGGGTTGCCATTCTTCTCTATCCGGATGTAACCCGTATACCGGATCCGGAAAGTTTCTGTTCAGATCTGCGTGGTTTGCGTTAAAACGGGTAGCCTGCAGAACAGAACTATCCCCGCCGAAATAGGTGCCGTCCGGGTTTGCCAGTGGATTAATATAAATTTCCAGCCTGTCTGTCAGTTTTCTGAGCTCAGGATTTGTTGCATAAGAGGACAGTAACGTGTCAGCAAGTCTGAGCAGGAGTACAAATCCTGCAAGCTCATTACCATGCATGCCTGAAGTATAAAAAACGGCAGGTTCAGCCTCTTCCTTACTGGCATTATCCGAGATTTTAAGTACAAAAAGCTTGTGTCCGTTAACTGTTGTACCGATATCATATAACACACATAATTCAGGATATCGGTCAGCAAAGTCCTGCATTAGCTGCCCATAGCTTTCGTAATCGGGATAATAGGCCCAGTCCTGACCGCTTTTTAGTCTGGCCTTACTGTTCCTGAATTCCGGAAGCGGATTAAGTAATTTATAGGGGATGTTGAAGGTTTTAAAAGTTTGCCACTGTTTTTTGTTAGCAAAAGCAAAAAACGTATCATTTCGGACTGAAGTTAAGGAAACCATTGATGACAGTTTTTCCAGTGAAATGTTCTGCGGGTGCTTAAAAGAAAAATAAATTTCTCCTCTTTTCTGCAGCAGGTCCGAAATACTGTCTGTCTGGGCTGAGAGAACAGCAGGAAAAGAAAAAACAGAAATAAATAGCAGGAGATGACATAAAAAAGGCACTCCTCTCTTTATTCTATGTCCAGAGCAGTTGTATAAATCGGAGGGAGTATCCATTATGTAATTGATTCACTAACTTATTACACATTAAAACGGATATGTAGAATATCGCCGTCGCCAACTACATAATTCTTCCCTTCAACAAACAATTTACCTTTTTCTTTGCATGCTTGTTCTGATTTAAGGGTTATGAAATCGTCATATTTCATCACTTCCGCACGTATAAATCCCCTTTCCAGGTCGCTGTGAATTGCCCCGGCGGCTTGCGGGGCAGTCATGCCGCGTTTGATGGTCCAGGCCCTGATCTCTTTGGGACCGACAGTGAAAAAGGACATCAGGTCGAGCAAGCTGTAGGCTGAACGGATAAGCCGGTTGACCCCAGGTTCATGTAAACCTACATCCTGTAAAAACTCCATCCTGTCCTCTTCGCTTTCCAGCTCTGCAATTTCTGCTTCCAGTCCGGCGGCAATCACAAGTAATTCGCTGTCTTTATCTTTAAGTGCTTCTTTTACCTGCTCAACATACTTGTTTCCATTGATGGCTGACTTTTCATCTACATTGCAGGCAAACAAAACCGGTTTCATGGTGAGCAGGAAAAGATCGTCAATAACACTTTGGTCATCCTCACTGACAGGGGCTGTACGTGCATTTTGGAATGACTCGAGGTGGTCCTTGTAAACAGTCAGGATTTCTAGATGATGTTTGGCTTCCTTGTCGCCTACTTTAACAAGTTTTTCAACCTTCAGTATCTTCTTCTCAATAGATTCCAGATCTTTCAGCTGCAGCTCAAAGTCAACTGTTTCCATATCCCTCACCGGATCAACTGATCCATCGATATGAGGAAGGTTCTCATCATCAAAACAGCGCAAAACATGTATAAGTGCATCAGTGTTACGGATATCGGCCAGGAATTTGTTACCCACGCCCTCTCCTTTGTTAGCGCCTTTCGTCAGGCCGGGAATATCAACAATTTCTACCGTTGCAGGTACAATTTTTTCGGTAGGTTGCAGTTTTTCCAACTCATAGAGTCTCTTGTCCGGGACATTGATCATCCCTATATTGGATTTATTTGAACTAAAGGCAAAATTAGTAGACTGTGCTTTGGTGCTGGATATACAGTTAAATAGTGTGGTTTTCCCAATATTTGTTATTCCGATTATTCCGCATTGTAATGACATATACTATACATTTTAAATGTTGTGCTGCAAAATTACATTTTTAAATCAATATTCAGAAACATACAACATACCATGTGACAATTATTTTATCCTGTCTGATCTTTCAAATAAGTCAATTTTGGGCAATATGGATTTTGTTTCATTTACTTCAGAAAGGAATGCATTGTATGATGAAGTGCTGGAGGCAATAAGTCGTGTAAAAGGATTCAAAATATTAGTTGGTGGCCGGTTCGGTAAGCAGGTCACGCATTTTCTGCAGCAATACTTCAACCTGGAAAGGTTTACTTACGTAATCGTTCATTCCGGCAGCAAGACAGGTTTCTTTGTCTCCCGCAAGGGCATTGGCAGTAATGGCAATGATAGGGGTAAGGGTGCTTGTGCTTTCTTCAATTTCCCGGATTTTTTTGGTGGCAATAATTCCATCCATAACGGGCATTTGAATATCCATCAAAATCAGATCATATTTTGCATTTCCGAATTTATCAAGCGCCTCTTTCCCGTTGTTGGCAATATCAATATTATTAACCATTTTCTTTAAACTCAGAATTACAATTTTCTGGTTGATCAGGTTGTCTTCCACCAGCAGGATATTGGCATCCTGTAAATCTACCTTTCGACCCTGAACTATCTTTGGCTGATAACTTTTCTTTTCCCTTCCGTAAGTTGCTTCCTCATAGACAGCTTTCCTGAAAATCAGAGGAAAAATAAGTGTGGTTGTTGATAAAGAAGATTTGATCTGCATTTTCCCGCCTGTTTTTTCAATAATACGCTTAACAATGCTGAGATCTACAAAAGTAGCACCATCATGGTTTCTGTTAAAGTACATATTTTCGATGGCAAAAGTCTCTCTTCTTTCCGTAACTATCTTTAATTTTCTGTCAACTTCTATTTCAGTACTTAATTCAAGTTGTTCGCCCCTGCTTTTAAAATCCTGTAACCTGATAATTATATTTACCGGTTCCTGTTCATATTGTTTGGTGATGTTCTCAATCAAATTCAGGAGGATCTGTTTTAGCTTAACCGGATCACCAATCATTTCATCCTGAATATCCGGATTGATCTCTGAAGTAATATTGACGATGCCTTCATAGTGTTCTCTGAAAAACCTGACAATATTATTGATGGTGGATGTAAGATTGAAAGTGGTAATATTCTCTTTATAGTCAGTTATTTCGGGAGTTGAAACCTTTACAATATTGTTTACAACGTTAACCAGATTGTTGGCAGAAGCAATAATCGTGTCAATCTGATCTTTCTGGTTTTCGTCAAGATTTGACTGACTGACAAGATTGCCAAGTACCATGATGTTGTTAAGCGGAGTGCGTATCTGATGCGATAATTTTGAAATAAATTCATCCCTGATTTTACGGTCTTCTTTGGCTTCAGTGATCTTTAATTCAAGGGTATTCAGGTTTTTGATTCTGATATATTCATACAGGAAAGTAAGCAGGTATATTGCAGCATACGATCCAAATATACGGATGATAGTAGCTGCATTCAGGGTTAGGTAAAATTCACTAACCGGTAAAGAATATAAAATTACTGAAAATAGCAGCATAATTGCTGATGTTACCGATCCTTTTCTAATACCCAGCAGAAAAATAGAGAGTACAGGATAAGTGAACAACCAGATATAACCAGTATCAGATGTGCCTCCTGTAATCTGAAGTATCAGAATAATGACCGAAATAATAAGAAATAATATCCAGCTTGTAACTTTCAGGTTCGTACGTTTTCTGAGGATAAGTAAATTTATGAAAAGTAGTACTGAACTTAAAGATAAAATTGCAGTATGCAACCAGTCTTGTCTGATAATGGTGATAAGGTCAAAAAGAATAAAAAACACAAGAGAAATAATGCTAAATGTACTAATTAACATTAGTTTTTTTGTTTGTTCTTCATTATTTTCTGTTTTAGTAGTTTTAACAGAAAACATACCAGTTATTCTTTCAAGTAGCGACATTAGCAAATTAAATTTTCCCTTCTTCTTAGAAATCCTAAATATAGATTTAGCTACAAACTGTTAAAGATACGAAAATAGGGTAAATATTTACGAGGTTAAAATTAAGAAATCCCATAGCTTTTCAAAAGCAACAAGTGTATTTTTAACTAATATTTTCAACTTTTTTAATTCAAAGTGATGTAGGGTGTGTTTTGATCCGGAACAAATATCGCGATAAACGTCAATTAAACAGTGCATTATGATTGAATTGTTGATTCTCAAGGCTATTTATTATTTTTGTGAAAAATTTATTAAAACTGAATAGCTATGAAAGCATATGTATTTCCCGGACAGGGAGCCCAGTTTGTGGGTATGGGTAAGGATCTGTATGATTCATCCGAAGAAGCAAAACGGATGTTTGAGACAGCGAATGATATCCTGGGTTTTAAGATAACCGATCTTATGTTTGCCGGAACAGATGAAGATCTGAAGCAAACCAAAGTAACACAGCCGGCTATTTTTCTTCACTCGGTGATCCTGGCGAAGGTTATGGGAGATTCATTTACACCTGACATGTCAGCAGGCCATTCACTTGGTGAATTTTCCGCGTTGGTAGCCTGTGGGGCAATGAGTTTCGAAGACGGCTTACGGCTTGTATTCAAAAGAGCAATGGCTATGCAGAAGGCATGCGAGGCTGAACCATCCACCATGGCTGCTATCATCGGAATGGATGATGCGGATGTTGAAAAGGTTTGCAGCTCCATTGATGAAATAGTGGTGCCGGCAAATTATAACAGTCCCGGCCAGATCGTTATTTCCGGCTCTGTTGCAGGTATTGATGCCGCTATTGCCAAACTCACTGAAATGGGTGCAAAAAGGGCGCTTAAACTCGCTGTAGGAGGGGCCTTCCATTCACCGCTGATGGAGCCTGCACGGGTCGAACTGGCTGCGGCTATTGAAAACACTGCATTCAGCAAACCTGTATGCCCGGTTTATCAAAATGTGAATGCGTCTCCTGTTACTGATCCTGATCAGATTAAACAGAATCTTGTTGCACAATTAACAGCCCCGGTACGCTGGACACAAACCGTTGAAAATATGCTTAGAGACGGGGCCGTATCCTTTGTTGAAGTCGGACCAGGCAAAGTGCTGCAGGGATTGATTAAAAAAGTTGACAGAAAGGCCGAAGTATCTGGCGCTTCTATATAGCAGGCTGCTGTTACTCTCCTTACCGGAAATATAAATTGACTTACCCGCAAATATCTGCTGTAAGTCAATTTATTTTTCAGCTGGTGTTTATCACAGAACCAGTTTCCATTTTTATTCTGAATGATTTGAATAGATTTCAGATCGTTCCGGATACTTGTTAACAGTACCGCATGAATCTGTATCAAATATTTTTAAAGAAAGTCTTAGAGGAAAATTACAATTTTATTCTTTTTACTCATCTTCTGTTATAAACTGAATAAACAGACAGAAGAAAAGAATATTTCTGTTATTTTTGCATATGGTTTTGTAATAAATACAGGTAAATTGCTACTACAATACCTTACATTTAAAATTGATCTGCTCTTTTTGCAACAATAATGAGTTGCAATGTTGCTGAATAGTTGAAGCCTGGTTTATGATACAGGATAAGCGGCCTGACTTTCGTTTTCAGGAAGTCTACTGGATAAGTCCGGAGTTATGACAGGTGATTTGATTACAAATTTCGGAAATTCCGTTAATACTTGTAAAAGATATGAAAGTTTTAAAGTTTGGAGGATCCTCAGTTGGAAGCCCGGAACGTATCCGGGGTGTTAAAAAGATAGTGGAAAACCTGCCGGCAGATACTATAGTTGTCGTTTCTGCTTTCAGGGGTATTACCGACCAGTTGATCAAACTGGGAGAAATGGCCAGGATGCAGGATGATACCTACAAGAAGGAACTGGATCAGTTTTCAAAGCGGCATGTTGAGGCAGTGAAAGAGGTTGTTCAGAAACAAAACCAGGAATTTGTGCTGGAGGAAGTCAACCGGATGCTAAAAGACCTCGACATAGTTCTGCATGGAGTATACCTCCTCAAAGAGCTTACTTTCAAAACGCTGGATTATATACTGAGTTTTGGAGAACGTCTGTCTGCTTTTATTATCGCTTATGCATTCGATCAGGCTAAATTTGTTGATATACGCGAATTCATCAGAACCGACAGCCAGTTTGGGAATGCGCGGGTTGACTTTGTCCTTACCAATGAAATGCTGAAAACTGCATTTTCCCATTTCCGGGATACTGTTATCGTTCCCGGTTTTGTTGCCAGCAACGAAGACGGGGATACGACAACGCTTGGCAGGGGAGGTTCTGATTATACAGCTTCAATTATCGCAGCAGCGCTTGATGCTGAACGCCTGGAGATATGGACTGATGTTGACGGATTTATGACCGCTGATCCCCGTAAAGTGGAAAAAGCTTATGCAGTTAAACACCTGACTTATTCTGAGGCAATGGAGTTGTCTCATTTCGGGGCAAAAGTATTGTATACACCCACTATTAAACCTGTTTTCCAGAAGAATATACCACTGGTTATAAAGAATACTTTCAATCCCTCTGTTCCCGGTACACTTATAAGTAATAAAAAGGAGGAGACAGACGGTACTTTTATAAAGGGTATTTCATCAATAGATAATGTTGATCTGATCACCTTGCAGGGAGCCGGCATGGTGGGAGTAAGCGGCGTATCAATGCGGCTGTTCAGTGCACTTGCCAAGGCAAGGGTCAATGTTATCATGATAACCCAGGCTTCTTCTGAATATTCCATCACCTTTGCTATTAATCCGCTGGATACAAAAAGGGCGGTAAAATCTATTGAACAGGAATTTGCTTCCGAAATTGAAGTGAAGGAAATCAAGGTGCATATTGAAAGAGAACTTTCAATTATTGCTATTGTGGGCGAGAAGATGAAGAATACTCCGGGTATTTCCGCCAATCTATTCCGGTCACTGGGCAGAAATGGTATCAATGTAGTTGCAACTGCCCAGGGGTCTTCCGAATTAAATATTTCTGTCGTGGTACAGCATAAGGCGCTTAAAAAAGCATTAAATGTTATACACGAAGGATTTTTCCTTTCCCATTATAAAGAACTGCATCTTTATGTTATCGGCATAGGTACTGTCGGACGCAGCCTGCTTTCTCAGATTGATCATCAGAAAGAGAAACTGATGAAGCAGCACAAACTTAAAATAAATCTGGCGGGAATTGCAAATTCTAAAAAAATGCTGGTTGATAAAAATTGTATCGACATTAGTCATTACCTTGATAGTCTGGAAAAGCTTGGTGAAAGGACTGACCTGCATTCTTTTGTTAAGCAAATGACCAGGATGAATCTCAGAAATAGTGTTTTTATTGATTGTACAGCCAGCGAACAGGTTACAGCATTGTATCCGATGATACTCAATTCTTATGCTTCCATTGTCACAGCCAACAAAATTGCAGCTTCCTCTGAATATAAATTTTATGAGAGTCTGAAATCAACTGCCGTCGATAAAAATGTGAGGTTTATCTTTGAAACAAACGTAGGAGCCGGTTTACCCATTATCAATACAATTAACGACCTTATCCGTAGCGGAGATAAAATACTGAAGCTGGAAGCCGTGCTTTCCGGTACGCTTAACTTCATTTTTAACGAAATAAGCAGCGAAGTGTCACTGAGTAAGGCTGTCAGGATGGCCCAGGAAAAAGGCTTTTCTGAACCTGATCCGCGTATCGATCTGAGCGGAATTGATGTATTACGTAAACTCCTGATTCTGTCAAGGGAAGCAGGATACAAGCTCGAGAAAAAAGATGTTGAGATAAAATCTTTCCTGCCTGAATCCTGCTTCAGTGGTTCACTGGATGATTTCTGGGCCGGACTGGAAAAGATTGATGCTGACTTTGAAAGCAAAAGAAAGAAGCTGGAAGAGCAGAATAAAAAATGGCGTTATGTAGCCCGGCTGGATAACGGGAATGCCAGTATAGCGCTCATGGAAGTTGATTTTATGCATCCGTCTTATCCACTTGAAGGAAGCAATAACATTATTTTGATCACTACAGAAAGGTACAATGAACAACCAATGATTATTAAGGGATACGGCGCGGGTGCAGAAGTAACTGCAGCAGGCGTGTTTGCCGATGTTATCCGGATCGCAAATGTTTAGAGAATTTATATGATTGACGCTGTAATTTTTGATATGGACGGGCTGCTCATCGATTCAGAACCTTTCTGGCAACTTGAGGAGTACAATGCTTTTGCAAAAAAAGGGATCATTCTTACTCCTGAAATGCAACAGGAAACTTATGGTTTGGGTACTGATGAGGTGATCATGCACTGGTACAATTATCAACCCTGGGATAATTTAGACCCTGATGAGATTAAAAGAGAAGTGTTTTCCGGTATGAAGGCTCACCTATTTCATGAAGGAAAAGCCAAAAATGGGGTCGATCGGGCCTTACAATATTTTATTGATAAAAATTTGCCTGTCGGCCTTGCATCATCCTCTCCAACTGAACTTATCGAAACTGTAATGGAAGTACTGGGTCTCGGGAATATTATTAAGGTGGCTGTTTCCTCAGAGGATACAGGATTCGGGAAGCCTCATCCATCAGTATACCTGGAAGCCGCCAGGCTGCTTGGGGCTGAACCGGCCCGCTGTCTCGCGTTTGAAGATAGCTTTAACGGATTATTAGCCGCCAAGGCTGCACGAATGAAAACCGTGATTATCCCTGAACCACCTGTAGATCAGCCACGATACAGTATTGCCGATATCCGGCTTAACTCACTGGACGAATTTGGTGACAGGCAGTTTGAGTTTATCAATTCATTGATATAATAGAATTAATCAATATGGCCAACACTATTCAATATCACTCTACCAATTTACAGGCTGCACCATTAAGTTTCAGGGAAGCACTTCTGAAAGGACTGGCTCCTGACGGGGGATTGTTTATGCCCGAAAAAATACCGGTGCTGGAAAAGGCGACGATCAGGGCTTTTCAGCATATGCCTTATCATGAAATAGCTTTTTCTGTCCTGTCAGCTTTTCTGAACGACCAGATCCCTGCTGATGATTTGCATCATATATGCCAGGATGCTTATAATTTTGACGTTCCTCTCGAAAAGGTAACCGGGAATAACTATGTCATGCGGCTTGACCAGGGGCCTACTGCCAGTTTTAAAGATTTTGCCGCCCGCATGATGGGCCGGCTCATGCAATATTATTTGAAACAGGATAACCGTGAATTGCTGATACTCACTGCAACATCTGGAGATACCGGCAGTGCAATTGCTAATGCTTTCTATGACCTGGAAAACATAAAAGTAGTAATCCTCTATCCAAAAGGTGAAGTAACCGACCGGCAGCGAAAACAAATGACTACTTTGCACAAAAATATCAGTGTAATTGAACTGGAAGGTAAATTCGACGATTGCCAGGCGCTTGTTAAACAGGCATTTTCTGATGCTGAACTTGATGTGTTAAGCCTTTCCTCAGCCAACTCAATCAATATCGGCAGACTGTTGCCACAATCTGTCTACTATTTCTATGCTTATTCGCGTCTTGTAAAGCAAATTCCCGATGAACAAATTATTTTTTCTGTCCCTTCCGGGAATTTCGGTAACCTGATGGGTGGTGTGATTGCCAGAGAGATGGGATTGCCGGTCAGCCGGTTTGTGGTTTCAACCAACGAAAATGATGAATTTCCCGTTTATCTTGATACCTCAAAATACAAGACCATTGTTCCTTCAAAAAATTGTATTTCAAGTGCCATGAATGTTGGGCATCCCAGTAACATGGCCAGGTTAATAGCTATTTATGGCGGAGTAATGAATGAGAATGGTGAGATAGTAAAAGAGCCGGATTTCCAAAAGATCAATGATGACTTTTTTGCTGTTAGTGTATCTGATGAAATCACCAGACAAACCATCACTGACACGTATAAAAAATATGGTGTCGTTCTTGAACCACATGGTGCAGTTGCCTGGAAAGGGCTGCAGGAATTTCTACAAATTGAGAAGGATTTTAATGGCGTTGCTGTAAGTCTTGAAACCGCTCATCCGGCTAAATTCCCTCAGGAAGTATTGAACAGTACCGGGATTGAACCGGATCTGCCGGTCAGCTTGCAGGGATTGGATAAAAAGGAAGAAGAGATTCTTCCGCTTAAGAACAACTATGAGGAATTTAAAGCATATTTGAAAGATAATTTCTGATTACTAAAAGTTAAAGAGATCACCTATGTACGTAATTTGTTCTGACCTCGAAGGGGTTTTTGTACCGGAAGTATGGATCAATGTGGCAAAGAAAACCGGAATTGAGGAGCTTAAACTTACCACGAGAGACATCAATGATTATGATGTATTGATGACCCGGCGGCTGAGCATTCTGAAGCAACATAGATTAACGCTTCATGATATTCAAAAGGTTATTGCTACAATTGATCCTTTACCGGGTGC
>DASQZP010000194.1:0-2657 GCA_035638655.1 Bacteroidales bacterium | reverse complement strand
AACAGGGTGCCGGCGATCAGGGTATGATGTTCGGTTATGCCTCTAAAGATACGGACGATTATATGCCGCTTTCTCTGAGCCTTTCACATATTTTACTCATGGAACTGGCTGCTATCAGGAGGGAAGGTAAAGAAATGACTTATCTTCGTCCTGATTCCAAGTCACAGGTTACGATCGAGTATGATGAAAACAACGAGCCGCTGCGTATTCATACCATCGTTGTTTCTACCCAGCATGATGATTTTGGTACAGAGAAGGAAATGCAGGAGCAGATCCGTAAAGACGTAAAGAACATTCTGATACCCAGGGCCAGAAAGAAACTCGCCGAACGGGTACAAAAACTTTTCGATGACAATATTATCCTGCACGTTAACCCAACCGGTAAATTTGTGATCGGCGGCCCCCACGGTGACACCGGTCTGACAGGAAGGAAAATTATTGTTGACACCTATGGCGGAAAGGGAGCCCATGGTGGTGGCGCTTTTTCCGGGAAAGATTCCTCCAAAGTGGATCGTTCAGCCGCTTATGCCGCCCGCCATATTGCTAAAAACATGGTTGCAGCCGGTGTAGCTGATGAAATACTGGTTCAGATTGCTTATGCTATTGGTGTTGCTGAACCTGTCGGGGTTTATGTTGACACATACGGTAAATCCAACGTTTCCATGAGTCATGCCGAAATGGCCGACCGCGTAAAGAAAATTTTTGACCTCCGCCCGGCTGCTATTGTGAAAAGACTCGGACTAAAAAACCCAATTTTCAGAGAGACTGCAGCATATGGACACTTGGGCAGAACCCCGCGAAAAGGCCTGGTTGAAGTCAGCAGGAACGGCCACCCCTCCCAAATCGAAGTGGATTTCTTTGCCTGGGAAAAACTAGATTATGTGGATGCCATTAAAAAAGAATTTGGTCTGTAACAAGCCGGGATCAGAATGTTTAGAGTTACTTTTCTGATACGGAAGATTTGCAATTAAAGAAAAAGCTGCCCATGTAAGGCGGCTTTTTTCATTTTTTTATTTTCCTGGACAGACAGTTATTTGTAAAACACAATTCGGTAATTGACTAAATGATAAAAATATTGTAAATTTCTTATCTGTTAAACCTAAAGCCGGAGCCATGAAAATGTTATTATTCATTATACTGTTTTATCTGCCTCAGCATAATCAAACGAATATTCCAGTTCCTGGTCAGGGGAGTAATTTACAAACCGGAGAAATTGACCTGTACGCTGCAACCCGTGATTCGAAAATCAATTATTTGTTATACCAAAAAGTAACTCTGACTTCTGCCGATGAAGAGTATTTGCAGTATTTATATGAATCAATATTGATGACCGGAGAAATATTTCGTAATTCATATGAAAAATGGGGCATCCCGGAATTTAACAATGTGTCACGAAAAGAATTCAGCAGCCTGGATTCAATCAGAACAATACTGGATAAATACAAAATAAAAAACCCTGCTGCCAACCACCATGCCGGTATCTATTTTAACCCGCAAATACAATTGTGGCACAATGAAAATCTGAGCAAAGCAATATTCTCTTATGACGATGCCCTGGTTACAGCAATCCGATTAGAAGAGAAAATTATTTATGATATTCAACAACACTCAACAAAAGAAATAACGAACAACGACCTCCGGAATCTTTACACAAAGCTGAATGCTTCCGCTACCAGCCATCTTAAAATATTTTATCAATTATTGATGAATCGCGGCAGCTCATTCAGTCCTGAATATCTTTCTCAACCGGAATTTGAAAAATTACTGGTAAAATAATCAGCTATATTTGCAAAAACCAGTAAAAAATATGCCATCTACCGGAAAAATTACAGTTGTTTCCTACCAGGTAAGTAACCTGATTTCATCCTGCTGTTTGCTGTTATTAAAAGAAAAGATTGAGACAGAGGGTATAAGTGTAAAAGATATCAGGCCGGGCCGACTGGTTGTTGCCTGGAATCAGCAGCAGTTGAGTGAAAAAAAACTGAAAGAATTACTTGCCGTATATGGTATTGAAATCCTTGAAACGCGGGAACAAAAACTTGTTGAGCAAATCAAACAGGCAGTAATTGAGCTGGTACATCAAATGAACAATGTGGACTCAATTGTTCGCAAATCAGAATACCTCGTAGAAAAGCTAGGAATGAGTTATCAGCAGCTCTCCCGTGTTTTTAATGCACAGGAGCCCATTACGCTTGAAAAATATATTATCTTAAACAAGATAGAACGCACCAAGGAATTAATTGACAGTAACGAATATACCTTAAGTGAAATCGCCTACATGATGGATTACTCGAGTGTCCAGTATCTTTCCAATCAGTTCCGGCAAATTACCGGTATTTCAGTTTCCGAATACAAGCTTTCTGACCAGAAAGTAAAAAGCCTGATTGACAAACTCGATAAAGCCTGATTTTTCCGTTATTCAAATATTTTGCTTTCCTGTACAGTTAAAACAGTTATTTACAAATCAGTCTTGTGAATTTTATAACATTTTTACGGAATTCCGTAACAATACTTTTGTTTGTAAATGCGAAATTTGTTCATGAAGCTGATAAATTTCTACGAATAGGAATTTAGAGGCAGAATTTCAGTTGAAAAAAGAGGGAAATTAAAAATTCAGTTATGAAACTACGGAAAAACATTGCAATCAGTGAGTCGGG
>DASQZP010000193.1:0-9160 GCA_035638655.1 Bacteroidales bacterium | reverse complement strand
TTATTGCATTCTATAATTTTAGGGCCATCCGCTGTAAATGCGACGTCCCATCCCAGAATAAAAAAGAAATGCAACTGTCGGTGAAGCCGTTTACACAGATTAACGACATTTTCAAAATACGGAAGTTGAAAATTTTCAAATACAACAGCAGTTTGAGGATGACTACTTATGAGTGTTGAACTCAAACCTCTCTCACGATATGCATATTTCTTTAACATTCCTGTTTCCTGGTCTATCCCAATAAAGATATTCCCCTGGCTGGCATTATCGACGAAGTTTCCATCATTTCCAACTCTTAATAATGCATTAAATAAAGTGACCTGCCGGCCATCAAATACAGTAACAATTCTGGCTGTATTGATGGCTGTCGGATACAGCTGCTCTAACTTTTCATGTTGCTTCAATAATTCCTGCATTACTGATCGGCATGATATAAGTTTTTGAATATCAGAAACTGTTGATCCATTGCCATTGATAGTAATTATTCCTTCTGTTATTTTAAGCAGGAAAATACGTCCCCCACCAAATCCCCTGCTCTCTTTTACAATGCAATCAAGATCATAATTTGTTAAATTTTCAATTGGTTCCTGCCTCCCATCTTCCCAGTATATCTGTTGTGAAGTCAAAAATCCGAGATTTACCGGAGCAAACTCCGGATAATTATTAATAAATTTTTCGAATACAAGCTTATCTTCCAGCAGGCACCGGTAGTATTCCGGATACATAATATCATAATATTTCCGAAATGTCTTCCTGTATATAACCTCGGAAATATTTTTCCCTTTTTTATGCATGCCCAGGATGAAAAAAAGGTCCAGTTGTCCCTGGTTGGACATTAACCAACTCAGCATGTCAGCATAAAGTTTTAAAAAAGGTTTTAATTGTCCGGAATGTTTGCTTTTTATTATCTCCTTACGAAAGGACTGAATTTTTTTAAGTTTTGATACATTTTTCATTATGGGCTGCAGATTAATTAAAAAAAGGAATCAAGTACTCTTTATTTTCCATAATTACTAATGTAAATATATGGTATATTATAAATCATATGTGATAATATTGACTTGCTAAGCACAATTATTGACGAATTCATTTAATTTTTCTTTTAGAGGCTTGCCTTTTCTGAAAAATGGCATCAGAACATAATAAATTTCTAATAATTATTTATCACATTTTATCATCAAAATACTTCGGATCATATTAAGTTTTTAGCATATATCGGGTTTACATTTACCTGTTACAGAATTAGACTATTATTAAGGAAGCAGTAAATTTGGTGTCTGTTTTAATACTTTATCGTGTTTTGAATAGTTTCGATAGCAATTAAGGAATAAAAAAGTTAAAAAAATTGTACTTTTAGGTGTTCGGACAAATTTAAGTTAACTAACAGTTTTGAACGCTGAAGTACTCATAGTGGAATTGAAGAAAGGAAATGAGGTTGCTTTCCGGCAGCTTTTTGATGAATATTACCCCCTGCTGGTTACAGTTGCAGATGGATATCTTTATGACAGGCAGACCGCTGAAGAAATTGCAGATGATGTAATGTTCCATATCTGGGAAATACATGGAAGTCTTGAAATCCATACATCGTTTAAACATTATCTGGTTCAGGCTGTATATAACAGGTGTGTAAATCAAATCAAAAGTATCAAAAAGAAACCGAATAATCCCAGAAACCAGCTATTAATCAATGACTCCAATTATCATGAACTTGCTAAAATAGATTCTCTGTATCCTCCCTCCCAGCTGATTACTGATGAACTCGATACACTTATCAAAAGATCAATTGATGAACTTCCTCCACAATGTAAAAAAGTATTTCAGCTAAGCAGATTTAAAGAGATGAGTTATCAGGAAATTGCAAAAGAACTGGAAATATCAGTAAATACAGTAAAAACGCAATTAAAACTGGCTATAAAAAAATTAAGGACTAACTTACATGATTATCTAACCATATTAATAATCATTATTTTACAACTATTCTCTTAAAAAAATATTACACTGGTTCACCCTCACCTAAAAAATTACTGTCTTAAGTTTATAGAGAACAAATTGTAACTATGTCGGAATATAATGATATTGACGAATTGATTATTGGCTATTTAACTCATCAAATAAATGATGATGAGAAGAAAAGGCTTCTTGCATGGTTACAAATGAATCCATCAAACAGAGCCTATTTCAACCACTTCCAGCAAGTTTGGATTGCAACATATACTTCACAGAAAGACAAAAAAATCGACACTGATGCAGCATGGTTACGTTTTATAGAAAGGCAAAAAAGAAAATTGAAATCCAACAAAAAAGCCGATCAGACTATAAAACTCTCACTATTACGCATCGCAGCTGTTTTTTTGTTTGTTGCTCTTACGGGTATACTCTCCTATTACCTGTTCTTGCAGTATAATAATTATTCAGAATCAAAGGGAGAGATAACAAAATATACTGTTCCGCTGGGGTCGGTTAAAAAAATTTCCCTTAAGGATGGGACAGAAGTTTGGCTGAATGCCGGATCTGAGTTTCATTATTATGAGGACTACAACAAAGCTACCCGTTCAGTCTATCTAATAGGAGAAGGATATTTCAAGGTTTTCAATAATCCCAAAAAACCATTCATTGTCCACACCCATTACATGGATATTACAGCACTTGGCACAGAGTTTAATGTTAAGTCATATCAGGATGATAAAGAGGTTGCTTCAATTCTTGTAAAAGGAAAGATAGAAGTAAAAACGGTCCAGGGATTTGAAGATTATATTAATAACGGTAAAAAAATAATTCTTATTCCTCATGAGAAACTGATATACTCACCCGAACGCAACAAAATCAGTATCCTGGCCCCCAGGCAGACAATTAATACACCCCGTAATATTGACACCAATACTATTAACTATAAAAAAACCAACTATGATCCGGTTCAGGAAACCCTTTGGAAAGATGATATTATGGTAATTAATGCAGAAAAGCTGCAAGACCTGGCAAAGAAACTTGAACGCCGGTATAACATAAAGATCGAATTTGAAAACAGGAAAGTAAAAAAATATACATTTACTGGTACTTTAAAAAACGAATCACTGGACCAGGTATTGAAAGCCATAAGTCTATCGGCCCCGGTTAACTATAAAATTGAAGGGAAAAAAGTTATTCTAACAGAAAATAAAGATTTCCTAAAAGAATATGAAGACTTATACAAAGATAAACAGGTAGAAAATTAAATTGAAAAATGCGTGGAATGATGGCACATTCCACGCAACTAATAATGATGCCAGATTGCTATCGCAGCAAGTTAAGGCATACAACTATTTTATTCAAACATCACAAAAATATGAAAAAAAAAGTAATTACTCATCTTTTCAAACTTATATGGGTATTGAAGAGATACAAAAATAGTTATGATAAAACCACGACTGCTGCTCATCGCCTTTCTTATGCTCTTCTCAATGATTATGAGGGCACAGGAGTCTGTTCACTATAATTTCAGATTTACTAATATGACGTTACGTGAGGTACTTACAAGAATTGAGATGGAAAGCAATTATCGTTTTTTCTATAGCAATGATCTTTCATCTCTGGATGAAAATGTGAATATGATTGCCCGTAACGTTACAATTAATGAATTGCTAAATGATCTTTTAAATGATTACCGGTTAACTTATCATATACTCGAAGATCAACTGATACTCATTGTTCCTTCCAGTAAAACTGCCGGATTTACTATTGAAGGAACTATCCGGGATGCTTCCACCGGTAACCCTCTCATTGGTGCCAATATACTTGTAGAAGGAACCAACAACGGAACTACAACTAATTTAGATGGTAATTTTAAAATTAAACCAACCTCCTATCCGGTAAAATTAATTTGTTCCTATGTTGGTTTTATGACTTCCAAAATTGATATGAATAAAGCCGGAATAATCACAGTTAATCTGCTTCCCGATAAAGCTAAACTGGATGAGGTAATGATTCTTGGATATGGGAAACAGAAAAAGATTGATTTCACCGGTGCTGTTTCAACTGTATCAGGTAGTGAACTGGAAAGAATTCCTGAATCAGATCCTTTAATTGCTCTTCAAGGTCGTGCAGCAGGGTTATACATCACCCAAAGATCTGGTCAACCTGGGGCGGGTAGCAGCGTAAGAATCAGAGGTATACAGTCAATCAATGCCTCCAACACACCAATTTTCGTTATTGATGGAATAATCACCAATAATCTGAATCAGATCAATTTTAACGATATAGAATCAGTCTCGGTACTAAAGGATGCTTCAGCTACTGCCATATATGGAGCCAGAGCAGCAAATGGTGTATTGGTAATTAAAACAAAACAGGGTAATAAAAATTCCTCCTCAAATATCACATTCAATACTTATCAGGCATGGCAAGTCCAAAGCAATCTTAAGCTCAAGCTACTTAATGCAAAAGAATATATTAAATTCGACAAAGAGTCCTATATAAATGCCGGCCTTGATATTCCTTTTACTAATGAGGATTTGAATGTATATAAAGGGATTGATACTGATTGGCTTTCAATAATTCGACGAACAGGAAGAATTAAGGTTTATGATCTTTCACTTTCCGGCGGGGGACAACATTCTGAATACTATATATCAGCTAAATATTTTGATCAGAAGGGCATTGTACTGGGTACTGCCTATAAAAAATTAACATTCCGGATTAATTCAACACATCAGATTAATGATTACATTACTTTTGGAAATAACCTGAATATATTCAATGATATTACAAAAGGATTTCCCGATATATCTTATGACAATTATGCTAATACTCCAAATCCTTATCTTACCGCAATAAGAAAAATACCGGTAACCCGTCCATATGAAAATGATGGGAATTATGGTTATATACGAAATTCAATCATTGAACATCGATACATTCCTCCTCACCTCATTGCAAATGAATACGAAAATACACTCAATGGAAAAGGAGTATTAGGTAATCTTTATCTCAAATTGAATATTGGAAATGGGCTTACATTCACTCCCCGGCTTAATATCAATTATATAGATAATCAAAATACGCGTTTCATCCCATCTGTAAACATTCTGAATATAGAGGGCAATAATAAAAACCATATCATCAAGGAGAGAAACTCTTCCCTGCATTGGACCATGGATTATTTGCTTAACTATTCTAAAGTTTTTTTTGAAAAGCACGAATTATCAGTATTGGCAGCTTATACTCAGGAAGAGTCTAAATCTGAAGTTCTTAAAGGTTCACGATACGGGACGCCAAATAACCACATCCGGTATATTGATTCGGGCGAACCTGAAGGCCAGATGGTTTCAAACAATTTTTATGATTGGGCATTTGTTTCATACATAGGCAGGATTAACTATATTTTTAACAAAAAATATATTTTCAACACTACTTTACGCAGGGATGGTTCTTCCAGATTTTCAAAAGAGAACAGATGGGGATGGTTCCCTTCATACGGAGCTGCATGGAAGATTTATAACGAATCATTTTTCCCGGGTAATACTCCATTCAATGAATTAAAACTGCGAATGAGCTGGGGAAAACTGGGAAATTCAGAAGTTGGCTTTTATCCTACATATACTGATCTTACTCCACTTACCTTTGTTTTGAACAACACCCCTGTTCAGGCATTTACAGTAATGAACGCAGCGAATAAGGATGTCAGGTGGGAAACCACCAATAAATTTGACACAGGGATGGATGCAGAATTATTTAAATCAAAGTTGTATTTCTCTGCCGATTATTTTATTGAAAATACGTACAACCTATTATTTCTTAAGCCAATCCCTTTGTCAGCAGGAATTGGAGGCTGGCCTTATGTTAATGTGGGAAAAATGCAGAATAAAGGCTTTGAGATAGAAATCGGATTCAAAAAGAATACTATAAATCAACATTTCAATGTTTCATTCAATTTTAGCAGAAGTAAAAACAGGATATTAGATCTGGGAGGACAGAACTTAGAAAGTGCAGGTTTAAAAGTTGGGTATCCGGCATTTTCTTTTTATGGATATAAAACAGCCGGCATAATTAAAAATAGAAATATTCTGAATAATTACCCTCAAAAACCCGGAGCAGATATGGGAGATATTTGGGTGCTTGATATTGATGGATATGATGCAGAGGGAAATTTAACCGGAATACCAGATGGAATCATTAGTCCTGCTGACCGAACCTTAATTGGAAATAAGTTTCCCAATATGACTTCAGGGTTAACACTAAACTATTCCTATAAAAATTGGTCTACTCAACTTATGATACAAGGAGTATTCCATTTTGACCTTCCAGTGTATGGTCAAACATTAACTTATTATACCGGAAATCCATCAAACCAGGATACGAGAATACTTGACAGATGGGATGCCAATGAAAACCCTGATGGCAATATGCCCAGAATTATCAGAACAGATCCGGCAAAAAATAGTGATTTATCTGATTTCTGGTATGGAGATGCTTCCTATATCCGTATCAACAATTTCAATATTAATTATTCAATTCCAAAACCATTAAGCAATAAGCTGTTAACATCAAAACTAGATATTTATGCCAGCATTGAAAATTTATTTACTATAACAAAATTTCCCGGTCCTGAGGTAGATATTTCTCCTGATTTTTCCTGGAGCAAAATTCCAACTCCAAGAACCTGGGCCATTGGAGTAAAAGCATCATTTTAGATTAAAAATTGCAATGTTCAAAAGGATAAAACATATTAAATTAAATTTCGAACTGATTTTCTTATTATATCTTCTGTTGATATCAGGATATCTGATGACAGGATGTAATGAAGATGATCTCCTGACAAAACATCCTCTTGACAGGCCCAACAGAAGTAACTTTTTTGTTGATGCTTCAACGGCACGTGATGCTGTGAATGCTATACCGGCTTTCTGGCAGCAACATTATACCATGTATAACAGATACATGAATACTTATCTTGATGTGTTGACTGACGACAGTTTTGTGAGGGAAAATGAACCCTGGCGTACTGAATTTAACAGGTGGACTTTTAATGCAAATCATATACTGATTAATGAATGGTGGGATTACATTTACCGGAGTATCAATGCCGCAAACTTTGCTATTGACTACATTCCTGCTTCTTCTGATCCTGGTTTTACTGAGGATTATCAAGCACCCTATCTGGCAGTAGCAAAACTATGGAGGGCGTTTGATTATCTGTATCTGACAAGTTTCTGGGGTGATGTCCCCTTACACATGCATTTTACTGAAGAAATTGAATATTTTTACATTCCGCGTACCAACAAAGACAGTGTCATGCAGTTTATAATTAGCGATCTGAAGTACGCCAGAAAATACCTGCCTGACCGTTGGACGGGCCCCGATGAAGGACTGCCGGGCAAAGCTGCTGCCGCCGGATTGCTTACAAGGGCTTATTTATACAATCATGATTTTGTGCATGCTGAAACTGCCGCCGCAGAAGCTATTCAAATAGCAGACAGATCAGGATACGGACTAATGGACGATTACGAATATATGATGTCCGAAGAATCGCAACCCAATAAAGAATTTATTCTATCACTGGGTTATCTGCCTGATGATGAAAATGTTTCCCTGGAGGCCATAATTGAAAGATTACCCCGCGATCTGCCCGGACCAGTAGCCAGCATATATGGTGTAGGCTGGGGTTATGCGCTTCCTACAAGAAATCTTTATGATGCATTTGAACCAAATGATCCGAGAAGAAAATATACGATGTTTGCACCGGGGGATTTCTACGGTATTTATAGCGGACCAACCAAAACAGAAAACGGTATTACTTATAACCAGGGCGATTCAGTTTTTTATCAGAAAGGTTGGTCACCAACAAATCTGAATACCCGGAAAATCTGGGCCCCCGTCAATAAAACCGCTGACCCCATGAAGAGTGGTTATGATATTCCTTTGCTTCGCTATGCGGAATTAAGGCTTTATTATGCCGAAGCACTCGCCGGGAATAATAAACCTGAAGAAGCTGTTCATCAGCTGAATATCATAAGATCCCGACCTTCAGTGAATATGCCACCACTTGATGCCAGTGGAGATGTAATGGCACTGGTAAGACATGAGAGACGCGTAGAACTGGCAATGGAAGGCATTCGTATTTTTGACCTGCTAAGATGGGATAAATTAGGAGATGTAATTGGGGAAGGCCCAAATCCTGAAAAAATACTTATTCGATTAAATGATGACAATACATATAAACAAACGAATCTGGAATTGCCAAAAAATAAGTTATTCCCGGTTCCGCAATTAGAAATTGACAGAAATCCATTGATTAACAAACAAAATCCTGGATGGTAAAAATTGAAACTGCATGAAAAGTATTATAAGGTAGATCCATTTTGGGAGATCGCCCTTAAAGTCCATGGGGAAGAAAAAGTTATTATTGCCTAAACCTAACAAAGGCGAAAAGCTGGGAACTTTACCGACAATAATGACAACCTCCACTCTTCCTCATGGCTTTTTTCATTTTAAAAAAGCACCAAAGAAATTTTTCGTTAAAATGAAAGTTTATCATTCGGTAGATTTTCCTGAGCTAAACCAATATTTTAAAGCATCACCAACAGACCACCGGTAATATAGGCGAGCACCCACCATGTATAAGACACCCGGCTGTATATGTGTAACTTATGAGGAACGGATCCATAGCCTTTTTGATTTCTAAGACGCCATAATAACACTACATCGATCATCATGAGTGTGAGTGATGAATAACCTAATAAACCATGCAATGTAAATGGAGAATTAGCAGATCCGATAATCATTAATGTTGTTGCGGTTATATCAAAAATAATCCCAACGGTTACAAAGAAAAGGACCCGCTTTGTCAATAATTTCCTCACTTGCTCACTGATTATGCCAATAGTATAAAAAATAAGTGCGAGGGTAACGATACTGGTAGCTATTAAAGTAATTGTTTTCATGAACATGAATATTGGTCAGTAAGTATACATTGATTTGAAAAAGACAAAAGCATAAATATTAAATAAAGTGCCAACTGACATTGCAAATTTAAAATTCTATCCTGTTTGATAATTGAAAAAAGACCGGCATTACAAGTAATACCGGCCTCTTTCAGGAAAAGTAATAGTATTGATTAAAATCCTTTTGGATGCTGCTCATCAAAATCAGTGGCCCGTTGAAAGGCATAGGCAAATTCAACAATTTT
>DASQZP010000192.1:0-6685 GCA_035638655.1 Bacteroidales bacterium | reverse complement strand
ATGCATTAAAAAGAACTCCTTGTATGTTATCATTATAGAGATTAAGATTTGTATTTTTGAGAAAATTGTGAATAATGAATAACTCAAATATTAGAATATACCAATCAGAGGACGGAAAAACAGAAATAAATGTGCAGCTGGACAATGAAACTGTTTGGTTGAGTTTAACTAAAAAAGGGTTGATGCAAAACCTTTTCCCGCCCTTTATTAACGGTCATTCCGGGCTTGACCCGAAATCCCAAAAAAGAACAAAAAGAGATGAACAGGGGAAGCTACATTTATTTTATGACAAACCAACACAACAACTTGTTATACACTGGTGTAACCAATAACCTTGTCCGTAGAATAGCCGAGCATAAAGCAAAAGTGAACAAGGGCTTTACCTACAAATACAACTGCGATAAGCTGGTGTATTTCGAGTCGTTATCATCCATTACAGATGCCATCAGACGGGAAAAGCAGTTGAAAAATTGGAAAAGAGAATGGAAGAAATTGAAAAAACAGATACAATCTAAACATTTCTCGATATGTAAGCACCTCAGAAGAAGAGGTGCAAATTGACATGAATGCGATGAATGCAAACTTAACTTCTATTAATGAAAGAATTAAAACCTACACGGACAAGCACAATGAATTTTTAAAAGAAGCGGGATTAAAAAGAATTTAAAACTGTATTTTTACAATCACCCGCTTGCAATCTTAATAAAAACGTCCTTAATCCCGGAAAATATGACGAAGAAACAAACCAAACGAATAATCAGAATAGCATTACTGGCTGGCACCGTAATTTCTATGTTCTTTGTACCATGGATTCTGATAAAGGCATGGATTATGCCGCTGCCTGACACCATTCAGGAACAGGCAGATGAGGCAACTGGTTATGGGTTTGATGGTATCATTGTGTATGTGGATGAGGCAGGCAAGCCTCCGGCCTTTTATGCTGCCGGATGGAAAAACACGGAGAACAGGATACCGGCCAACCCGCACGCCTTATTTAAGATTGCCAGTATCGGCAAGTTATATGATGCTGTTGCCATCACCAAACTGGCACATGCCGGGCGTTTGTCACTGGATAGTACTCTTGCTTACTACATGCCTGAACTAAAGGGAAGAATTGAATATGCTGATAAAATAACCCTGAGAATGATGGTACAGCACCGGAGTGGTATCCCTAACTTAACTGCCACCCCTGATTTCTGGATCAATCCGCCTAAAAACAGTAAAGAAGCCCTTGAACGGGTGCTTGATTTGCCGGCTGACTTTAAACCGGGTCGAAAATACAACTATTCAAATACCAATTATTTGCTGATAGGTGAGATTATTGAAAAGGTGACAGGACTTAGTAAATTTCAATACATCAGGCAGGCAATTCTGAACCCGCTCGGATTAAAACATACCTTTGGTTCGATTCATGATGTAAATATGGACGATGTCATGAGTGGCTATTACGTTGGGGTTGACCACGATATTAAAGATGCTGATTATGGTTCAATGCTGGCGACAGCGGAGGATGTAGGGATTTTTCTGCGGGCCCTGAACAACGGCTCTTTGTTTGATGACGGCGAACAGAAAATTTATACCTCCATATACAAGTACAACCATACGGGACTGATTCCCGGTTACCAGAGTATTGCAGAATACCACAAGAATATTGATGCGGTCGTTATTCAATTTGTAAACACAACTAATTTTGACGGGTACAACTGGAATTTATCGGAAATAATTTATAAGCGTATTGTGAAAATATTGAGAAAACGGGAAAACGTATAACCCCGGTCTTTCACTCTCAATTATCTTTTATCTTTCAATTTAAAGGCTTTAAAAAGTAAGCTGAAAAATAACAAAATTCACAAATAACTCTATTTATGGCTCAACAGTCATAAATAGAGTTATTAAAGTCATTTACTTTACTGATTCCTGTCATCCCTCATATTTCTTAAACACAGTAGCAGCTGTGTGTCCGCCAAAACCGAAGGTGTTATTTAGCGCCGCCATAACTTCCTTGTAGACAGGTTCGTTTGGGGTAAGCTTTAACGCGGAGTTGATTTCCGGATCCGGTTCAGTAAGATTTATGGTGGGCGGGATTACGCTTTGTTCAATTGACTTCACACAGGCAATTGATTCTATGGCGCCTGCTGCTCCCAACAAATGGCCCGTCATCGACTTGGTTGAACTTATTTGTACCTGGTCCAGGGAATCCTTAAAGACCTCTTCGATGGCTTTGCATTCACTTATGTCCCCCACGGGAGTGGAGGTGGCATGAGCATTAATGTATGAAACATCTTTGGGAGTGATTTTTGCATCATTCAATGCATCGGTCATGGCGAGTATTGCGCCAAACCCTTCCGGATGCGTCGCTGCCACATGATAAGCATCTGAAGCGGCGCCGTAGCCGGCTAATTCACAGTATATTTTGGCTCCTCTTTGTTTGGCATGCTCGAGTTCTTCAATCATTAGCACACCGGCACCTTCTCCGGCAACAAACCCGTCTCGTGTTTTATCAAACGGCCGGGAGGCTTTTTCCGGCGATTCATTTAGTGTGGATAAGGCTTTCATTGAGTTGAAGCCTCCAATGGCTGCATGCGATATAGTGGCCTCGGAACCTCCGGCAAATATGATGTTAGCCCTTCCCAGTCGAATAAGGTCCAGCGCATTTGCTATGGCATGGTTTGACGAGGCGCAGGCTGAGGTGACTGAATAACTTACACCGTGCAGTCCGTATCTAATTGAAATCTGACCTGCAGCTATATTCGAAATCATTTTTGTGATAAAAAACGGACTAAATCTTGGGGAATTAATGTTTTCACTAAACTTCAGGATTTCATCTTCAAAAGTTTGCATACCACCTATACCTGTAGCCAATATAACTCCTGCCCGGTTCAGATCACATGAATCCAGGTTCACCCCGGAGTCAGTGATACATTCTTCGGCGGCTGCCAGGGCATACAGGGTATATAAATCCATTTTTCTCACCTCGGGTTTTGTTGCATATTGCAAAGGTTCAAAATTCTTTACTTCACAGGCAAATTTAGTTTTATGATTGGCTGCATCAAATTTAGTTATCGCAGCAGCTCCACTCTTCCCATTGATGAGGTTGTTCCAATACTCATTAACATTATTTCCTATTGGCGTTACAGCGCCCATCCCTGTTATTACAGCTCTTTTCATTATTGAATTTTTTAACATTATTCTAATTTGAAAATACTTACTAATTAAGTAAGCAGAATAGATAAATTTTTTTAAATGCTTATATCATCTTCAATAGACTGGCAAATTCCTTTGTAATCAATGGTATTAATTACCCTGGAAAGTTGCAGACTGGCTACTAAACCTGAAAATATCATTGTTGCCCGGTTTTCAGGCGATTCGTTAAAGTCAAACAGTCCTTTTTGTTTTCCGGATGCTAAAATACCTGTAAGCCAATGAAGAATTATATCAATCATTTTACTAAGTTCTTTTTGGGTCACTTCGTTTAGTGTGTCAAATGCCGGACTTAATGCCCCAAACAGACAAACTTTTTTTTCGCGGTGACTCTTAATATAGATCTTGATAAAAGTATCAAGCTGTTTAATTTCATCAAAATCCCTGCTATGCATATTACCCACCATCTCTTCAAAACGCTGAATATTTGTCTTTACAATGCTTGTCCCCAGGTTTGCTTTGGTTGGAAAATAATAATGAATTGCTGCATTTTTGATGCCTAATGCCGAAGAAATATCCTGGTAGCTAAAAGCATTATATCCTTTTGTTCTAATAAGATCTTCGCCTAATTCAATTATTTTTTCCCTGGTAACTGACATAATTTTTTATGTTTAAAACCGAGGCAAAGTTACTTACTAATAAGTAAGGAACAAATAGTTTTGACATTTTTTTATATTGAATATCAACCAGAAAATGACATGCCATGGTCAAGTGCATCTTCTTTTTGTTCAGCAGCACCTTCAATTTGGTTAAGTGCATCTTCTATTTGGTCAGCAACACCTTCTTTTTGGTTAAGTGCATCATCTTTTTGGTCAGCAGTACCTTCTATTTGTTTAAGGGTATCTTCTTTTTGGACAGTTGCATCTTCTATTTGGTCAGAAGTACCTTCAATTTGGTTAAGTGCATCTTCTATTTGTTCAGCAGCACCTTCAATTTGGTTAAGTGCACCTTCTTTTTGCTAACAACGCAATTATCGGACATTATGGACAGATACTATTTAGAAATATTTCCATTACCTTTGATTTGATACTATCATATGATACTATCGGGATTTAAATAAATGAAACCTCCATATAAAATAACCGGAAAGATTTTAAAACTGGTCGCTTTGATTTCTGAGAGAATTAGGGAAGTCAATTCTGCACATTTAAATAAGCTTCCGACAGATTTAAGAAAAAAAACAGAATTAAAACAATTCACTCCTCGCTTGAAATTGAAGTTAACATTTTGACTATTGTGCAGATAACTGCAATTGTAGAAAATAAAAGAGTGATTGGGCCCCAGAAAGACATTCTGGAAGTTAAAAATGCAATTTCTGTTTATGAATATTTGGACAATTTGAATCCGTATGAATTTGAATCATTCTGTGAGGCTCATGGAATATTAATGAACGGACTTATTGAATCAGCTGGTAAACTTAGAAGGAAATCGGTTGGAATTGTTAAAGGCACAGGAGTTAGTCATATTGCTCCTCCGAGCGAAGTGCTAATAAAAATCTAACACTAATAGTCTAAATACCTCTTAGCACCCGGCAAAAAACACATCTGCTCATAAACAAACTTATATAATATTGATTATTTTTGTGTTATGACAAAACACGATCAAATAATTGATAAAATTGTTCGGATAGCAAATTTAAATTATCCAGACTCAGAGATATATCTTTATGGATCACAAGCCCGTGGCGATTCAAAAAAATATTCTGACTGGGATTTATTGATATTATTGAATTTAAAAAGCATTCCATTTGATTTGGAAACAAAAATTATGAATGATTTTTATGATATTGAATTAGAAACGGGAGAGATAATCTCTCCATTAATTTATTCAAAATCAGATTGGTTTGGGAGACATTCAATAACCCCACTTTACGAGAATGTTCAAAAAGAAGGAATTAGGATAAAATGACAGGATCAAAACAGGATTTAATAAATTACCGACTATCCCGATCATTGGACACCTATGATGATGCTGAAATTTTAGCAGAAAGGGGAAAATGGAATTCCACGATTAACAGACTCTATTATGCAGCATATTATGCTGTTATGGCATTACTTCTAAGTCATGATTTAAAACCAACAACACATAATGGAGCTAAATCTGCATTTTCAGAACATTTTATAAAAAGTGGATTAATTTCAAAGGATTTAGGCAAAATCTATTCTCAACTTTTTACATGGAGACAAAAAGGTGATTATGACGACTTGTTCGATTTCGATAAGAATTCAGTGATGCCCTATTTCAAACCAGTTAAAGAGCTGATTGACATAATTGAAGAAAAATTAAAAAACTAGATAAAAAATTGCCAGGCACTAACAGCAAACATTTTAATGCAGCGGAGTGATTCTTTCGTATTCGGCACTCTGTCTCCATTTTAGCTTTTGTAATCGATAAAAAACGCATTCCGAAAACCACGCCTATCCTTATTGGCAATTTATTGCAAGCAAACCGTAGAAACAACCAACGGCACGATGAAACATGAAATTTATTAGTTAACACTCTGCCTTTTTAGCAAGCTACACCTTCTCTGTGTACACCTCACCTTCTTTTTAATTAACAGTAAATGCTTCCTAACCGCTCACTTTTTCTTACCTTTTTGTTATAACCAAATGTTTCACTACTTTTAGGAACGTGTAAATAAACTATGGGAATGATTAAGGGGCTGAAAAATACGTTTGTTTACTGTATGAATAGAGTACTTTAAACGGAACCCTCAATGGGCTGTTTTTTTACAGCTATTTTAATAATCTACCGGATCACCGGGTTATTTTTGTAACAACGCAGTTATCGGACATTATGGACAGACACTAATTAATGAAAATCATTGTTGACTCTAATATCGTATTTAGTGCTATCCTGAATACAAGGAGTAACATTGGACAAATATTGACAATTGGATCAAAACATTTTGATTTTTATACGATTGACTTACTTAAAATTGAGATTTTAAATCACAAAACTAAAATTCAAAAAATTACAGGATTTTCTGATGAAAAATTTACAGAAATTTATGATTTAATAATTTCAAAAATTCGTTTTGTAGATGACATATTTAAAACTGCAATCTTTTTCCTTGCAAAACATTTGAGGACAGAAATAAAGTGCAAGAAATTATTGAAAAAATAATGACCTACAATCCCGCCAAACATCACCACCGTAGCATCCGCCTGAAAGGGTATGATTATTCACAGGCAGGATTATATTTTATAACCATTTGTTGCCAGGACAGGATTTGCCGGTTTGGGCACATTGAAAACGGTGAAATGATGTTAAAAGAATACGGACAAATTGCACATAATGAATGGGCAAAATTGCCCGAACGTTTTCCCAACGTTGAATTGGATGTGTTTCAAATAATGCCCAATCATACCCACGGCATTATTATATTGACCGATATTCCCGTAGGGGCAGGGTTCACCCCTGCCCAAGATATAAATACCACCCCTGCCCAAGATATAAAAACCACCCCTGCCCAAAATAATAT
>DASQZP010000191.1:0-4197 GCA_035638655.1 Bacteroidales bacterium | reverse complement strand
CACCTCCTCTGTTGCATCGGTATTCCTTTTCCCTACTTTGCCTGGCGGAAATCCAAAATAGTCATGAAAACATTTTACAAAATATGACGGACTTCCAAATCCGGTTTGGTAGGCAATTTCAGAGACGGAGAAGGAAGTCTGCCGGAGCATTTCCATGCTTCTTTTCAGTCGGTATTGCCGCAGGTACTGGCTGGCAGAAACCTTTGCCTGTTCTTTCACCTTCCGGTGCAGATTGGAACGGCTCATTCCCATTTTATGAGCCAGTTCAGATACTCCAAAATGCTCATTAGCCAGGTGTGCTTCAATATACTCATTGAGGCGTTGTAACAGATCTTGTTTTGTATAATCTTCCCTGTCCATTGTTCTTTTGATAAAAACCAAAATTCCCTGAGAAAATTACGAAAAAATGATCATAATGCAATATATTTTTCACTGATAATTAATGCCATACAAAAATATTACCTCCTAGCAGATTTCCCATTCAGGATATCAAAAGGTCTGGGTGCTCCTGAGACTATTCGCATTAAACCTTTTTGTTGTGATTATAAAGAACAAATCTGAAGAATAATCCGTATTTTTTAAAATTCACCTTATAATTGATTTGACCTGTAACTATGACCTGACCATTAAAAATGATTTTATTAATCCCCGAAGAGTAAAATACAAATAGCCATTAATGAAATTCATGCCTTATATGTGAGGGTGATCTATAATTCCCAGCAGGTTTTAAATGAATGTACGCATTCCAATTCTATGCATAAATAATCGTATTAAATAAAATGAGAGTGAAATTATTCAGTGAATGTGTCCCTATTGACCATATTAACCCATATTTTTTTCTGATATAACCATAATACAAGCTGATGGGAAAATAAGAGACAAATAAGATAAGAACTTTGATATGGACAATTTCAATATCAACCATACCAAAATGCGCAAGAGCAAAACCAGCCGATGTAAAAAGAAAGGTATAATTAAAATAACGGTCCAGGAAAAACATTGAGATTCGTTTATTGAAAAAGATGATACCGGCCAGTCCCGTTAAGAGTATTACCGACATTATATAAAGATTGATATCGAAAAAAATATATAACAGCACGCAGATCATAACAGGTAACGACCATATGTCTTCCCTTCTCCCGCTTAAGTGGGTTCTGAAAATCAATTCCTCGATAAAGGGGGTGACAACAACGGAAAATAGTATTATATGTCCATTTGTGTTTGTAAAGGAAGTCTGATATCCTTGTGCACCAAAATAAGCGCTCAAAGGATCTGCAATTAAATATGCATATGCAATAAGAAGAAAAAAGAAGAAAAATTCTTTAGAATGAAATTTTGACGATTGAATCTTTTTGGGGTTTATTGATATGCTAATCATTTCTCAAAGTGATGTTTTATCTGGAATTATTATCATAACAAGCTGTTTTAACTCATTAAACTCTTTTAGATTTAAAGATTAATGTTTATAAAAAACAGGTAGGGTCAGAAAAAAAATATTAATCAACCTATATTTTCAAATTTATGTTTCAACTGTGCAATTTCATTGCACAAATGATATTTTTTTTTAAAAACCAGCAAACTGTAACTAAATTTTACTTATTCATGTATGATCAATATTGAATATTTCTATCTCGAATACATATTTATTCAATATCACAATCTCATATACTAATTTTTAATATCATAAAAAAAAACAATTTTAACATAACAAAAAGCTTTATAAAATATTCAGCAAAAAAACCGGTTACTATTAATGACAGATCATATCTGACTTAAATTTCTGAAAAGAATTTATCTTCAGAACTCTTTATAAAAAAATATCGTACACAATTAAATAGACCAATAGAATATTTGTTGATTTTCCAATCATTTACATGAAGAACCTCACAACATCAAAACTGGCGTACATTTCAATAATTGCAGGCCTTGGCGCCTTATTCTTTTCTTGTTTCCTGATTATTACTGCCTATTTTCTTTCAATAGATGCCGCTGAGCAAGGACTATACAAATATTACAGCAACAAAGCTTTGTTTCTTACTACCCTGGCAGAAACCAATCCGGACCTGTCAGATTCGGCTGTATTGCAACTCATCAGTAAATCATACCAACATTTAGGCAAAAAACCGGATGATGAATACATCTGTATTGTAAATGATAAAGGAGATCTTCTGCTTCATTCTGCAAATCCCGTAACAATGGGCAATTATGCCGGCAGCAATATTCTTCCCTCTCTGCATGAAGGAAAAGGAACCCTGGCTGACCTCGTAAAAAGCCGTCAAAGCTATACCGGATATTATGTCTCAAGTAACGGCCAAAAACAGATCGCGGCATTTGATTACCTGCCGAAAAGAAACTGGATCATTGGTGTACACCGGTCCAGGGCTGAGCTCAGAGAAGGCGTGAAAGAACATTATAAATGGCTGATACTGGCTTTTGTATTTATCAGCGGGATCATTATTCCGGCAACACTGATATTGCTTTTCCAGGTATACCGGATTACACACCGGCGGGAAATGAAAATTGAAAAAGTATCCAGGGAACTCCTTGAGGCGAAAAACAAAGAATTGAAAGGGGCGAAAGATCGTGCGGAAGAGAGTGATCGTTTGAAATCAGCTTTTCTGGCGAATATTTCTCATGAAATCAGGACGCCTATGAATTCAATCATTGGATTTTCAGAATTGTTGCAGAATCCCGACCTGACATCAGAGAAAAGACTTTATTATGCAACCATCCTGAAAGACAACAGCAACAGGCTGCTTTCCCTGGTAAATGACGTGCTGGACATTTCCAGGATCGAAACAGGTCAGGTGAGATTGAATTTCGAAACTGTGTATCCGCATGAAGTTATAGACAAACTTGTCAAGAACTACAATGAACGCATGATAGCCAAAGGGTTGAAATTAGAAATTAACAATGAAAAAGGTACAAATGGCCAAAACCTGGTTACCGATTCATTGAAATTATACCAGATACTAAATAACCTGCTAAGCAATGCGCTCAGGTTTACTGAAAAAGGAAGCATTACCATATCTTATGGCTTCAGCAATGGCATCTGTAATTTTTGTGTCAGGGATACCGGAATCGGAATTCCAAAAGAATCCATTTCCAAAATATTCGAACGGTTTTACCAGGTTGAAGATAAAATGACCCGGAATGAAGGAGGGACCGGAATTGGTCTATCCATTGTAAAAAAGCTTGTACAAATGCTTGGCGGTGAAATTTGGATTGAATCCAAACCAGCAGAAGGATCAGCATTTATATTTACTTTACCTTGCCTACCTCCAAACAGAAAGGAAATCAATGTAGTTACCGCTGAAAAAATTTAATCAGACAAAACTATCAAATCCCGAATCCAAATCTGGATTTTCATCATTTTTTAAGTAATTGCAATTGAACTCAATCGAAGGTCATACCTGATATCTTTGTATTTGATAAATAATAATCCTATTTTTAAAAATGCAGAATTAAAATGGTGCTATCTATATAATTAGATCAGAATTTAATTCCTGCAAAGGAAATTTGGTTGTAAATTACTATACATATTAAGCTGTCAATTCATTAAAACCTACTACTATGAAATATTTTATTTTCAGAAACTTAAAAGCATCATTTTTTGCACTCCTTATTCTATCTTTTATGCAAACTTCATTCTCCCAACAAAACAACCTGGGCCAGTTTGATGGCCAGGCAGATATTGGCAACGTAAAACATCCAGGAAGCGTACAGTACAATCCTGAAAAGCAAACCTATACCATTGAAGGCTCCGGTACCAACATGTGGTTTGGGCACGATGAATTTCATTTTTTATGGAAAAGACTTTCCGGAGATTTTATCCTCAGGGCACGCGTCAGATTTATTGGTGAAGGGGTTGAATTGCATCGTAAAATTGGCTGGATAGTCAGAAACTCATTATCAGACAGCGCTTTACATGTCAATGCATCCCTGCATGGTGATGGTCTGATGAGCCTGCAATACCGTACAAAACCAGGTGCTGACACCGAAGAAAATACATCAGATAAAAATCATCCCGATGTCATTCAACTGGAACGGCAGGGTGAGCGTTTTATCATGTCGGTAGCAAGCTTCGGTGAAACATTTACGAGCGATACCATTATTAATACTGCCGTAAATGAGGAAGTATTTGCCGGTCTTTATGTCTGCGCACACAATCCCGATGTATTGGAAAAAGCAGTTTTT
>DASQZP010000190.1:0-3055 GCA_035638655.1 Bacteroidales bacterium | reverse complement strand
TATCAGTGCTAAGTGTTGACAGGGTAGCATCCTTTGTAGGATCAATAGCCACTGTAAAATCAACAAAATATGTTCTGGTAGTTGTTCCATCCACTGCAGTTACCGTGACGGTAGTAGTACCCGGGAGAGCTGCCGCTGCAGTAACAGCTACATCAGCATTTGTATTTCCAGCTGTTGCTGTAACTGCAGGTACAGTGGTGGTACCGGCGGGTAATTCAACAGCATAGCTGAGGGTATCGAAATCAAACCCCGTAACGGCTGTACCATCCACTTCAATAGAGGATAACCTGGCGTTGGCTGAATCAACAGCTGTCGCCCGCAAGAAATCAAAATGCGCATTATCATTTCCAGCCAGTGCTTTGTCAGCATAAAGCCGGCTGTCAGAGGTAGTTCCGTCAGAAGCCAGATAGTTTTTTACAACATTTTTTAACGAATAGAACCCACCATTTTCAAGAGTTATCTTCCATTCTCCATCTTCCAGAGGACCCAGCACGGTGTTCCAGCCGCTGGAAGCCTGCTTACTCAAATAGCTATAACCGGCATCTTCTACAATATAATAGATGCTGTCATTTGATCCCGGATTAACAGGTCGCAGGGAGAACAACTGAGATGAATCACCAGGAACAAGTCTTGAAAGAACCGGAATAGTTGCATCTGTTGTACGACTTCCAATTACCAGGTCACTGGCAATTTGCTGAATATAGAATCTTGTATAAGGTTCAATTGCTTTGACCTGAAGTGTATCAAGTCCTGTTACAACATCATTATTTTTATATGTAAAGACTATGGCACCTTTGTCACCAGCAGATGCATTAGCTACATCAATTACAACCTTATAATTGGGAATGTGAATATCCGCTGCCGGAATTGTGTCGGGAGTAACCGTAAAACCAGCAGGAGCAGTAATAAATACAGAATCATTCAGGTTGGCTGTCGTTATAAATAAATTGAAAGCAGGATAGCCCTTCTCAATTTCAACTGTATCACTTGCTGAAAGAGTAATTTCAGGTTTCTTTTCAACATATGTACCTCCGGTAATTACCCCATCAAGATTACCGGTAGCATCAACTGCTGTGGTAGCATTGACCGAATTGAAATTCCAGTAACCAATCAGACCTGTTTCGGTACCGCTGAGAGTATTGTACTTGTTACCGGCGAGATCTGCAGAGTCCCGGACTACATTCCAAACCCTGACTTCATCGATCAATCCTTTGAAAGCCCTGGCAGCTGCATCGCTATCCCAGCCAATATAGGTGTTGCCAGCAGAATAATCATTGGCAGCATACGTGCCTTTTTCCTCCGTTTTAACGCCATCAATATAAATAGCCCTGGTAGTATCAGTAAGTACAACTGCCACGTGATGCCATACATCCGTACTGACACCCCCTGAAACCACGCCGTAATCACCGGAGATGCCTGTCATGAACCTGAGTTTGCCGGAACCTTGCCAGCTGGATGAATACTGGATTCCAAGGTTACCGGGACGATTAAAAATAATTGCGGTATTATCGGTCTGGGTTCCCTCCGGTTTGATCCACATTTCCATGGTAAAAGGCAGGGTGGTAATGTTCAATCCTGTAATATCAACATTACTGGAATTGCCATCTACGCCAGGTAGCTGCATAGCATTATCAGTTTGAGCAAAAATATTAACTGCACTAAAACTGAACAGCCCCACAGCTATCAGAAAATACCAGAAATACGATAGTAAAAATCTCTTTTTCATAAATTTAAATTTTTTAGTTAGTACTAACAAGTAAAAATTGCAGTAGCAATTTTTTTTAATTTTAATTTGCTTGTAAAGATAGAACCCTACCATTCTATAGACTGGAACAGAACTAATAAATCCTATAATATTATCGTTCAAACTATAAATTTTTTACATAATAAATAGCTCATTTTCGACACCACCTCATTGCAAACACGTAATAAAGCACTTATTGTCATTTTTTTATTTCTAAAAAGAAAACATTGGATTCTTCTGCTGTTATTTCATGGCAGACTTTATTGATTCGCCAATCAATTCCTTGCCAAATCACTCAAAAAAATAACCGGTAAGTCTTTTTAACTGAAAAGACTTACCGGTCTCTGCTAACAAATAAAAATTACTAACTAAAACTACTACTATCTATTTTGAGTTTCCTTCTTTACATACCTGTACATTTCGGAAGCTGCAAGTAAGACGGCCCCCACGCCAAAATTAGCCGTTGAATTCTGATCGACTACCTGTCCTGGGATAGCCCTTTCTCCAATTGGTTGAACATATCCTACTCTCCCCTGGTTGTTAATGGCAGTATGGCTAAGATAATCCCAGGCTTTGGTAACCACGGGCAAATATTTTTTCTCACTGAGTATACCATGATTGATACCCCAGAGAAAACCAAAGGTATAGAAAGCCGTACCGCTGGTTTCGGGCCCGGGAGCATGAGCCGGATCGAGTATGCTGCGTGTCCAGTAACCACCGTTCTGCTGAGCTTCTTTAAGGGAGATCGCCATCTTTTTGTAAACATCCAGAAAAAGTGCACGATGACGATAATTTTCAGGCATATCATTCAACACCTTTGCCAGTCCGGCAAAAACCCAACCGTCTCCCCTGGCCCAGAAATCCTTCTTGCCATTTACTGATGTATGTTTCGGATAAACATATTTTGCATCACGATAAAAGAGCCCGGTTTGTTGATCATACATAATGCTTTTAGCATACTGGAAATATTCCGTCAACTTATCCAGGTACAGGGAATCGCCAGTAACCCGGAACAGTTTGGTCATTACCGGCATTACCATATACAGACCGTCGGCCCACCACCAGTAATCTTTCCCTGGTGTGCTCATCTCATATTCCATTACTTCGCGTGCACGGGCGATTTTTCCTGAATCCTTTGGGATTGTCAGATTGAACAAATCAATATAAGTTTGGAAACAAATTTGCCAGTCACCAAATAACACATGATCATTTGTTTCGCCATAATGATATTTCCATTCCTTTTTATTATCTGATGTAGCACCCTTCCATTTATTCTTTTTTGCCCAGTCTTCGGAATATCGGAGATACTTA
>DASQZP010000189.1:0-4812 GCA_035638655.1 Bacteroidales bacterium | reverse complement strand
AATTTATTGACAAACTATAATTAGAGGGACTGTCCGAAAGGCGGTCCTTTTTTTATTTGTGCAAAATTAAAAAGAGGGTTTGCTTTTAAGGATCTTAAGCAGTTTTTGTATTCGGGTTAATTTTTCGGCATATCCCAGCTTTTCATAAGAAAGGATCAGGTTTAACAATAAACGTTGTATTGTATCAATATTTGAACATGGTTTATAGAAAGCATCAGCAGGTTCTATTTTTTGCTGTTCAAGGAAATAGTCTATCTCCCTTCTGCCAAGCACTGCTCCTTTGTTAAAAGGATTGATATAAAATAAAATATTATCTTCCTCGTCAAAAGCATATTTATCCTGAAAGGCAAGTATGTAGTTTTTAGGTAGATTAACTCCAAATATGGGCAGGTCCAGCATCTGCGAAATTACTGAATAGATGATAGCCAGTGATATAGGATTGCCTTTCCGCTGCTCCAGTACCTGGTTGATATATGAATTCTGGGGAGCATAGAAATTAGCATTATTACCGGAAAATCTGTGTACTTCAAACAGGATGTGGTTTATAATACGGACTTTCTCAAGTGCTGTAAGGTTATTATTCAGTTCCAGCCAAATGTCACGGCGAATCCTGTCAATTTGTATTGTAAGCTCGTCAAACCGCAGTGCGGGGTATTGAAACCGTGCCACCCAATAGGCTCCTTCAAGCAGGTCATCACCCCCTGATATATACCAGTTAAACAGGTTTTTTTCAACCGTATTGAACTGAATATCATTAATCAGCGTCTCAATTCTTTCCTGAACTTCTTCATTAAGTGTGCGTTCCCATGCTTTTTCCAGCTCAGGAATCACAGCATCACCCTTGTCGAGAAGATTTTTAGAGATCTCGGTAAATATTTCACCATCAGGATCGTCCAGTAAAGTGATTATGGCTTCAATTTCCTTGCTGTTCATTGTATTAATCTGTTATACCTGGTCAGTAATTGTCCCCAGGGCATATTCAACCAGCCTCTTAATAGTTGGCTTATAGTTTGGACTGAATTTTTTAGTGACTCTGTTGGCAATTACAGCGCAAACAGTTAATGCCTGGTGTCCCAGTAACTTCGATAGTCCGTAAATGGCCGAGCTTTCCATTTCAAAATTGGCTATTTTTTTGTTCTTATATTCAAAATTACTGATTTTTTCGTTAAGTTTTTCATCAGCAAGTGCCAGACGAAGAATTCTTCCCTGAGGTCCGTAAAAACCAGGCGCCGATATAGTTATGCCTGTCTTGTTTTGCTCACTGAAGCGCTTCATAAGCTCAGGATCTGCATGAACAAAATAAGGTGTAGCAAGATTGTGATTCCAGTGGGTGAACTGCATAAAAGATTCTTCCATCTCCTTATCGCAAACATCCTTCTTTCCTGCATAGAAGTTTAATAAACCGTCAAAGCCAACAGATGTTTCTGTTACCAGGAATGAGTCCACATCAATATCAGGTTGCATTGCTCCGGTTGTTCCCAGCCTTACTAACTGTAATGATGTTTTACTGTCTTTAATCTGACGGGTCGACAGATCAATATTGAATAATGCATCAACTTCATTTACAACGATATCAATATTGTCTGTTCCGATACCCGTTGAAATTACACTAACTCTTTCGTTATTAAAATATCCTGTATGTGTAATAAATTCTCTGTTTTGTACGGTTGTTTCCACTTTACTGAAATAGCCCGAAATAAAATTGGACCTTTCGGGATCGCCCACAAGAATAATTTTTTTTGCTACCTGCTCAGGATGCAGGTGAAGATGAAATATACTTCCATCATCATTCATTACCAGTTCTGATGCACCAATTGTGTTCATTTACAAATTATTATCGTTTATATCAATGGTTGTATTGTCTTATGTTTTTTAATGATCTTTACTCCAAAATTATGAATTTTATCCTCTTTAGGGCATTTACACGGAAGATGTTTATGAACAAACGATTTTTTGATTTATATTTTTTCTTTTTCAGTGTACCGGAATAAAATCTTCCGAGGGAAATACAGAAACAGATTTAACAAATCTTTTTTATAACGCTTGTAGACTGTAGGTTTTGATCAGTGAATATTTGTATTGTATAAAATCAGCTAAATCATCAAATTCTAAAGAAGCTATTTGAGTTTTAGTTTTGCCGTATGCAAACCAAAATTGCTGTAACAAATTGCTGTAACAAATTGCTTTTGTTTATAAAACCTGTATTTTTACAAATATAATCAATCTACCACTAATAAATCTTATTAATATTTAAAATTATGAAGCACAGACAGACTGCATTAATAGTTGCCGGATTAGTAATAATTGTGTTAGCCATTTTTGGAAGCAAGATGTTTAAAACACTGGAACCAGGAGAACGAGCTGTAATTTTCAGGAAATTCACCACAGGCCTGGATACTACTCATACCTTTTTACCTGGTTTTCATATGATTGCTCCATGGAATGCACTTTATGTTTACAATGTTAAGGAACAACAGCGTGAGGAAACCATGGACGTGCTGGATAAAAACGGACTTTCAATCAATATGGATGTAACCATCCGGTTTAATCCAATTTATACTAAAATTGCTTTTCTGCACGAAAAATTCGGTGTAAACTATGTTGATCAGTTAATCATTCCGGAAGTGCGCAGTTCCGTAAGACAGGTTGCCGGTCGTTTTACAGCCGAAGAGATCTATTCCACCAAAAGGGCAGAAGTGGAAAAAGCAATTATAACTGAAACAGGAAATGTTTTGAAAGCCAATTATATTGATATGCGTGCCTTACTGATCAGGTCAATAAACCTACCCGATCAGATAAAAAGTGCCATCGAAAATAAGCTGAAACAGGAACAGGAAGCACTGGCTTACCAGTTTAAACTGCAGAAGGAAAAAAGTGAAGCAGAAAGAAAGCGAATTGCAGCGGAAGGCGAAGCCAGGGCTAATAAAATCATTAACAGCAGCCTCACCCGCGAATTATTGAAAATGAGAGGTATTGAGGCAACAATAAAGCTTTCTGAATCCCCCAATTCAAAAGTTGTTGTGATTGGAAGCAGTGCTGATGGTCTTCCTTTGATTCTGGGAAATAATTAGTGTTTGTCCATAATGTTTGATATATGCTCTATCGCAAAAATTTTAATTCCTCATATACATTAGTATACTGCAGATTAAAATTATTGCACGCTCCTGTTTAGAGCGGGACAGGCTTTGTTCTCGAACATTTTGATCCAGACACCTGACTTTATTGACAGACTCTAATTAGCCTGAATAATTGTGGATAAAACCTATTGCAATTGTGTTATGTTTCTTTAAATAATTTGTTATTTTGATAATGTAATTTAGTAATTTTTAAAATTAAGAAGGAGATGATACAAAGAGTTCAGACGATATACCTGTTGATGGCAGCTGTTTTTTCAGGTTTAATGTTTTTCTTTCCGTTTATTGAAATGGTTGATTCAAACCAGTATCTGCTGCAATTTAATTATAACGGAATATTCAGGCTTGAACCTGATGGCAATGTATTGTTGCAATCAGCACTGCCGGTTACGATTATTATATCTGCTACACTGGTTTTGAGTCTTGTGACAATTTTTCTTTATAAAAAAAGAATATTGCAGATGAGGTTGTGTATTTACAATATTTTGTTGTTACTGGGTACCATGGGACTCATTTATTATTATTACAGCCAGCTAATCGATAAACTTGCGATTGGAGAACAAGCTTTCAGACCTGCTTTTATTTTTCCGCTTGCGGCAGCAATTTTGAATTTTTTAGCCTTCAGAGGTATTCGAAGAGATGAAAAACTGATACGATCCTATGATCGTATCAGATAATTAATAATTACCTGACAGTTTGCCGGACCTGTCAGGTTTTTTTATTTAGTGTCTGTCCTTAATGTCCGATAACTGCGTTATTGCAAAAATTCTAATTCCTCATAAGCATAAGGCGCTTAGGCGATAACTTTTACCTACATGCTGTTCAAATTATGCATCGGTTACTTTCCCGCAGGGTTTCAATTGCTAATTGCTAATTGCTAATTACTAATTGCCGATTGCTAATTACCAATTGCCGATTGCCAATTGCCAATTGCTTATTGCCAATTGCTTATTGCCTATTGCCAATTGCTTATTGCCAATTGAAATAGTATACTGCGGATTAAAGTTTTTCATTCCTTATAAATCATGGCAACCAACAGCTTTTCAATTCCTGGTGTGATTTTCAGTTCTGTTTCTGCCACTTGTTCTTTGCACGATTTGATATAATTCAGTTGTTCATGATTCCATTCTGTCGTGGGAGCAGGTTTCTTACCTTCCAGTACATCCAGGGCTATCAGCCCTGTTTGGGCCAGTTTGGCCAGGTGCTCAGACTGAGGTAAAATTTCTTTTATCCGGGGCCTGCCTTTGCCAGTCTCTTTCAGTACCTTGTCATTATTGATCCACTCTTTGAACGTTTTCCTGATGTCGTCAGAATTGGCTGTTGAGTCACCCAGGTATTCTAAAATCCTTTCATTAAATAGCCGGGCTTGCCTGGAATCCGGCTTTGATGCATCAACAACCCGGTTCAGCGGAGTACTGGTAGTATATTTTTTATAACGATGGCGGGCATATCCTTCAATGGGTTCCAGCAGATCCACCAGCGTTTTGAGTGAGCTGTAGTTTTCAGTACCTGCAATATCCTCAAGTAATTTATGGTAATAGGAATTTTGGTGTAATCCGGCCTCGGACAATTCATGGTCTACAAAATCAAGTCTCCTGTACATGTCTGTAATGTCATCAATGTCTGAAGGCGACCAAAGCCTTTCCGCGATGGCAGCTGTTCGGGGCCAGATACGACT
>DASQZP010000188.1:0-3053 GCA_035638655.1 Bacteroidales bacterium | reverse complement strand
GAACAAGCCTCTGTGCCATTACCAGATTGACAGCATTTGCAATTAGAAATGGTTCAACCCCCATCGTATATAGTCTTGAGATGGCACTTGGTGCATCATTGGTATGCAGAGTTGAAAAGGTCAAGTGTCCTGTATTAGCTAATTTTGTTGCAATTTCAGCTGTCTTTAAATCACGAATCTCACCAACTAAAACAATATCGGGGTCGTGTCGTAAAATACCTCTCATTGACTGATCGAATGACATATGAGGACTAATCTTTAATTGCCTGGCCCCTTTGATAAGATATTCCACCGGTTCTTCCACTGTCAGTACATTAACAGAAGGATCCATTACAGAATGAAGTGCCGCAATCAATGTAGTCGATTTACCACTTCCTGTTGGCCCCGTAATTATAACTATACCGGATGGTTTGTTTATTGCTTTTACAAAACTTTTCTGAGCTCTTTCCTGTAATCCCAATTTATTCAGATCGGTTATTACTTTTCTGTCATCCAGGACCCTGATTACAACTGATTCAAATTTTCTATCAAATTCTTCCCCTACTATTGGCATTATAGAAACACGATAACGTATATTCACAGAATCAATTTTTCTTTGAATAAATCCATCCTGTGAGGTTTCACGTTCAAAACGGTCTACATTACGGGTTTTATCCTTAATAACAGCCGACAGAGCTTCCGGCCGTACACTATCGACTTTATGCCACAAATTTAATTTACCATCAACTCGAAAATGAATGTTCGAAATAAATGGTCCCTCCGGAATTATATGAATGTCACTAACTCCTTTATGAACTGCTTCAACAAGCATCCCTTCAACCAAAGAATTTAGCCTGCTCTGATTGATTTCCGCATCTATCTCATCTTCATCTACCGTTTCATCATCATCCGGTATTTCCGCTTCTTCATAAGTTATTTCATCCAGAGTTTCCAGAAATTCATTCTTCTGTTCATATACACTCTGAATTATCTGATCCATATATTCCAGGCGGCAATACGCGATTTCATATTGCTTAAATGGCAATTGAGCTGTCAGATTTGGTATTACCGGATCGGTAGGATCTGCCGCGACAATCGTAATACTTTTCTCATTGGCCTGAAAAGGAATGGCATTATGAAGCATCAATTCATCAACAACATCTTTATCCAGGTTTCTTGTAAGCTTTTTGATGCGGGTTATTTCATCCCTGCTAATACCATTACTATCGAAATGTATTTCACGAAAAGCAAAAACATCAGCAATTGATTTCATTACAAGATGGCGATCCAGGCCAAGATCATCATTCAGAATCTCCCCAAGACGACGTGGCGAATCATCAGATTCAGATTGCTGAATATTGAATGCCTGGTTAAGCTGGTATTCATTAATAATACCCCGCCTAAGTAATATGTCGCCAATATGTCTTTTCGTATCTACTTTTGCCATACCCTACAATCCTTTTAATTACATCCCTGGCACATGTGGTTGGATAACTGCTGTTTCAGAGGACACGATCGTAATTCCAATAAGTGCTATCATAATGAAGAAATTGACAAAAAGATTTATCAGATCGATCGCTGCTTCAAGTTTATACGTGGTCTGTATTTCATAATAATCTGCCAATTGTTTGGCATTTTCACGTAAGGCTCCTGATTCAGCTCCTAATCGAAAACGGGATAAAGCCGTCCGTGTAAAAACACCCGTTTCTTCTAAAGCTTCAACAAGTCCCATTCCTCCTTTTAGCATATTCTTTATAGCCACCAATTTAATCTGCTGTTCGATATATGAATTTCTGCATGCTTCAGCAGCGACACGAATGACTTCAATATTTTGGCCTGATCCACTATAAAGCGTAAAGAATACACGAGAAAATATTTCCAGGCTTGTTTTGTGAATTAAATCACCGATGACAGGAATCTTAATTATAACTTTATCTAACCATAGTCTGCCTGCCGGTGTTTTGACAAATGTCATAAATGCAGCTATTGGAAATACGATACTAAGCGTGATACCGATCCAATTATTTTGAAGATAATGGCTGATATTTAATGTCTCGGCTGTCATTGGCGGTAAGGTAACATTGAGTTTTTGAAACATTTCAGCCGTTTTTGGGAAAATATACCCTACATAAAACAGTACCACACCAATTACAGCTAATACGGTGATGGTTGGCATCATTAATGATTTACGCAAATTCTTCTTGAACTCTGCGTTGCGTTCCAAAAATTTAGCCGTACTTTCAAATACCTGCGACATATTACCACTCGTAGAAGCGACACCTAACATATAGGAGGCGAACTTACCGAATACATTTTTATGTCTGCCATAAACTTCCGGTCCCTCTTTCCCATCTTTAAGGTCTTTCTGAATCTGTTTTATGGTCGTTTTTAATCTTTTATTAGATGTATCCTCATAGAGCAAATCCAATATTTGATCAAAACTCAATTTCTGTTTTAACAGATCAGCAGAAAGACGAATAAAAGTAACGACTTCTTTAGTCGGGACCCCAAGGTCAAGTTTAATCAACTCCTTTTCTACCCGGACAATGTTATATCCAAGTTTAATAAGAGCCTTTTCCACTTCCTCTTTGCTATACGCTTCCTGTTCCCCTTTAATTATTTGTTTTCCGGATTTACGTACCTTATAAAAGTACTTCTCTTTTTGATCAAGAGCCTGTATTTTTATGCTCTTAGTCCTGACAATTTTATCAACCTTAGATTTAGCTGACTTTTTATTGTCGGCTTCAAATTCACTCTGAATTATTTTGCCCTGGGGACTGACAGCACGTAAACGGAATTGAGGCATAGTTTTCTAGTCTATGATTTTATAATGGGGTTAGGAAAAATCAGAAAAGAAATACAGCTACATTTAACAGGTTAAAAAATGACAAGGGAGATCAACTCCCTTGCCATTTATACACCTACAAATATACTTTATCAAGTTGGATTTTTGATTGTCCAATTAATCTTTTTAGTCGTTACAGTAGCCTCAATTTTTTTACCACCACCTACAGCTGTTTTTGTGTATCCAGATTGACTTGATGGATATGCATCAATAGTGAAACCGGTATCTA
>DASQZP010000187.1:0-5208 GCA_035638655.1 Bacteroidales bacterium | reverse complement strand
TAACTCAACAGAAAGTACTCAATCCTATACAAATTTGTCATTCCGGCTACCAGAAAAGAGATAAACAAAACAAGCAAGGTACCCGCAACTATACCTATCTTCATGAAAGTTTCAACCGCTAGTTCCCTGATCAATGAAGGCTTTTCAATTTTATACATTATCCGGTCTGTAAAATCTGCCTCCAGCATTTGTTCTGGTTCAGTCGAGAGCATTTCATCGATCAGCCGGTCCAGTGCATCCTCATTATTTACTTTATTTTTCATTTTTACAGCTTTTATAGGTTACCTGCGTAGTCTTTCTGTAATCCGGGAATCATGGCAACCAGTTTTTCTTTAATAAATGCCCTTCCCCGACTTATGTAACTTTTTACGGTGCCTTCCGGCATTCCTGTCACCTCGGTAATCTCAGCATACGAAAATTGTTCAAGGTGATAGAGCGTGATGACAGTTCGAAATTGTACCGGCATCCTTTCAATAATAACATGGATCATTTTTTTTGTATCTTCCCGGCTCAGCTCTTCCAGCGGAGTGGCTATATCATCAGTTCGTATATCCGGAATTATATCATTATAATCAACCATCACCTTCTGTTTTCTGCCCCGCTTCCTTAAATAATCAGTAGCAGCATTGTAAGCAATTGAACCGATCCAGGTTGACAGCTTCGATTCGCCACGGAACTTATGAATATCACGGTAAACCCGCAGAAATACTTCCTGGCTCAGATCTTCTGCATCTTCGTATTGACTTACCATCCTTAAAATGAGATGCCACACCAGGTTGTTGTATTTATCAACCAGGTAACGGAAAGCCTGCCGGTTTCCCTTTTTGATCTCAAGTATAAGGTACTCATCATTCATACCCATATTTGTCGTACATGGAATGATATTGTTGCAAATTACTGCTCTTTTTATAAAAAAATGCAACATGCTGCAACATTTTGCAGGCTCATTCCGACTAATCTTTCAAATTGTTTAACTAAATACTTAAAATTATGGATGATGTTTTTGCAATGGTCGTTGTTTTTACCGCGATCTACATGGTAATAAAATCGTTTACCGATTTTTTACTGAAAAGGAAAATCATTAATTCCGGGCACATTGACAAAGCCGGAATTCTGGTACAGGAAAATGAAAAAGGGGAATCAAACCGATATCCGACACTCAAATGGGGACTGGTATCGTTTTTTGCCGGTATTGGCCTCGTATTACTGGGCATTTTGTCAAGGTACGGCTGGAATTTTAACAATTATGAAGGATCCATGCTGAGCTTCGGGATCGAGCTTGTATATATTGCTGCCGGTTTTTTGATTTACTTTCTTATAATGAGCGTCAGAGAGAAGAATGAGAAGTGAGATTATAAGTTGGAAGACCGAAGTCCGAAACCTGGCCATGGCTTGTGTGTTGGCTGAAACGGGCCGGGTTCACGACCAGCCCCGAAAGCTTTCGGGGGTGGCTCGGACTGTGGGAGGGAGTAACAAGGAAGGAAAAAAGATTACGGCATGGCCGGTAGATAAGGGGAAAGAGAGAGATGAGAAGTGGAGAAGTTGAGAGGTTGAGGAGTTTAGAAGTACAGACGTAAGCGACTTGAGAGGTGAGTTGACAAATGTTAGGAGTTGAGAGGTGAGTTGAGGAGTTGTTTAGAAGTTTAGGAGTTGAGAAATGAGACGGGTTTGAAGGTTTGAAAGTTTGAGATGTGAGTTGAGGAATTGTTTAGAATTTGAGGAGTTTAGTGTTGAACAGGAAACAATGATAAATCATCAATTGCAATCTGTAGAGACAACACATGTGTTGTCGGATGTAATCAAATACATTATTCTGATGCCTGTAGAGACGCCATTCATGGCGTCTCATATATGCCAATATTGAAACCGGATGTTGGGTATGCGGCAGATGGAAATGAAAGATTATATATAACCACACGATACAATCGTGCGGTAGCGGGTAGATAGCGTTCTGAGGAGGGCACGGACAACATGTCCGTGCCAGTAGTGGCTCTTTACGGACAACCGCGGAAAAGTTACGGTCTTCTGCTGGCTCTTTGCGATGGAGTTCCGGCATTTTACTGTCTGCTGCTGAGGGTTTGTTTAACAGAATTTATTATTTTCTAACTTTTCCGGGTATTTTTCTCCTGTCAGGTCTCAATGCTTATTCTGAACATCATTTGTAAGACATTTCATGATTACACCCGCCGGAAATTGCAAACTGACCGAAAATACCTAAATTTGTTATCCTTTTTCAGTTATAACTGAAGATTGTACAAATCTTTCTTACCATGCATTTCCGTATCAGTGTTTTCCTGGCTGTAGCCGATAATCTGAGCTTCACCAAAGCAGCAAGTGCCTTATTTATCAGTCAGCCTGCAGTAACCAAACACATCAAAGAACTGGAAAACCAGCTGGGCATCACACTTTTTGAACGGCGTGGGAACCGGATTACACTTACTGCGGCTGGAGAGAAAGTATACCAATATGCAAGGAACTCGGTTATGCTGTATTCTGAGCTGGAACATGAGCTCAGTCAACTTAAAGACAGGTATGAAGGGAGTTTGCGAATTGGTGCCAGTTCTACTATTTCCCAGTATGTCGTGCCCGAAGTCCTGGCTTCTTTTCATACTCAATATCCGGATATTAAACTTACCTTGCTCAATGGCAATTCATTTGAGATGGAGCAGCTGCTGATCGAAGGAAAAATTGACATGGCACTGGTAGAAAACTTTTCCAGCCGGTCCGACCTCAGGTATGTGCGTTTTCTGGAAGATGAAATAGTAGCTGTTGCAGGCGCGGACAGTAAAATTGCGAGGAAAAAATCGCTGGATCTTAATGACCTGCCATCTGTTCCGCTGGTAATCAGGGAGCAGGGCTCGGGAACGCTTGAGGTGATTGATGAGTACCTGAAAAAAGCCGGGATTCAGCTGAATATGCTCCAAATAATTTTACACCTGGGCAGTACGGAGGCTATTAAAAATTTTCTTATTGCCTTTGAAGGCATGGGCCTGGTGTCGGTTCGGGCACTCAAAAAAGAGCTTCAGCTGAACAGCCTTACAATTATTCCCTTCCGCAATCCGAAAATAATAAGACATTTCAGAATTGTATTGCCCAAAGGTTACGATCCCGGTTTTGCCGGGCTGTTTATACAGTTTCTGCATCAATATAACTTATAGTTATAACCAATAATGTTTTAATATTTGTTTTGGTTATAATACAGCAGTAGATTTGTCCGAAAAAAAGGATGAATCAATCGAAAACACTTGTGCAACCACAGCAGTATATTTATACCATCGCTGTTTTTCTTTGTTTATTGCCATTTATGAGCGCTCCTTTTGCGTTGGGAGCCGGATTATTATACTCTTTTATATTGGGAAAGAAACTCCCGTTGAATACCGCCAGGATAACCTCGTACCTGTTGCAGGCATCTATTGTTTTTATGGGATTTGGGATGAACCTGGGACAGGTTATTCAAACCAGTAAAACCGGTTTTTACCTGACGTTTTTTTCGGTATTTCTGACGTTGCTTGCCGGTACTGCGCTTGGCCTGCTTTTCAGGGTAGATAAAAAAACTGCCTACCTGATATCCTGTGGGACTGCTATTTGCGGAGGCAGTGCCATTGCAGCAACTGCACCGGTTATCAGGGCAAAAAACAACCAGGTTTCTTTTGCACTCGGCGTGGTGTTTTTCCTGAATGCCATTGCGCTATTTATCTTTCCCCATATCGGACACTGGTTGCACATGTCGCAGGAACATTTTGGTTTTTGGGCCGCAATTGCCATTCATGATACCAGTTCGGTAGTAGGAGCGGGGAGTGTTTTTGGTCCTAAAGCCCTGCAGGTTGCTACCACGGTTAAACTTACCAGAACGTTGTGGATTATTCCGGTTACACTAATCACTTCCATGATGCAAAAAGGAGAGGATAAAAAAGGAAAAATTAAAATTCCCTGGTTTATTCCGCTTTTTATCCTGGCGATTATTGCCGGTAATTTTTTACCTTCATGGCAGCATACCTTCACGCATTTTAGCTGGCTGGGGCACAAAGGCCTGATGATTGCCCTGTTTTTTATTGGTACAGGCATCTCAGCCAGAGAAATAAAAAGGGCAGGCTGGCGACCGTTGTTAATGGGTTTTTCTCTTTGGGTAATTATTTCTGTAACTTCTGTATTATTTTTGCGATAATATGCATTGGGTTTATATATTTTGTGTTATACTGCTTGCTGCAGTGTTAAAGGGACTTACGGGATTTGGCTTTGCCCTGCTGGCTATGCCGTTGCTTATTTTTATCTTTCCTGTAAAGCTGATCATCCCGCTGCTTACATTTTTCAATCTATTCTCTTCTACCATGATTGTATTGAAGCGGCCCACGGAACGATCAGGCATCCGGGCGCTGATCCTGCCGGCGTGGGGCATTGTAGGACTAATTCCCGGCGTATTGTTCCTGCACCTGGTTGAAGAGCAAACCATCCGCATCTTTGCCGGCATAATGCTGTCGTTGCTTGCCCTGGCCTTCCTGCTGGGATACCGTTATAACATTCGTAAACCAGCCAGGGCCACCATGATCTCAGGCATGATCAGCGGTTTCCTGGGAGGCAGTATCTCAGTTTCCGGTCCGCCGCTCGCCTTCTTCCTTACTTCCATGAACACCAGCAATGAGAATTTCCGGAATAAATTTGCCTGGTTCAATGTGTTCAATGCATCCATAGCCCTGGTGGGTTATTATACCGCGGATCTGATTGTCCCACAGAATATGAAGATGGCCATTTACCTGTTGCCCGTGCTGGTGATCGGAACAATTATCGGGCAGCGACTCTCCTCCAAAGTCCCTGTCGCACTTTTCCGAAAGATTTGTATCTGGATTTCTTTTCTCTCAGGACTGACGGTGCTGTTTAACACGTTATATGGGTTGATATAGGCTAATTCAGTGGCTGATACCTTATACGATGAAGGATTTCGTTGTTCCCTGCATTCCTGAATCCAGGATTTCTATATTGATAAAGTGGATGGACAAAATTATTTACATCGCGGGCTGCCCCCTTTAGGGGATTAAGGGGCAGTGGGTTGGATTTCATCTTAACCTTTAGTTTAATATTTTATATCTAAAACGCTATATTAAGAACACAATCCGATAATCATTTTATTTATTACTTGACTTCTAATTAATATTGGTGTAACTTACTAATTATTAACCTCTAAAAATCACTTTTATGAAAACTATTCGTTAT
>DASQZP010000186.1:0-3027 GCA_035638655.1 Bacteroidales bacterium | reverse complement strand
AATATCTATTAAAACGTACAGATGCTGTGTATACTAAATTCCATTCTGCATTAAATGAGATAACAGTGCCAGAGGCGGGTGATATTTCAGATTTCATCGAAACTTTGCAATCTAAATTAAACGATAAAGACAATTTCACTCCTCCAGATGCACCGACATTAGAGGATTTACTTAATCGAGAATCTTAAAAACAAATATTATGTTAAATCAGTTGAAACTATGGAAAGATGAACAAACCTTAAAAGCTCCAAATGTTTCTCAAGTTCCTCAGGTCAGCCCATTTAGATATCCTGGTGGTAAGACTTGGTTTTATCCATTTCTTAAACAGTGGTTTTTTACTCACAAACGCCCAGAAGTATTTATTGAAGCCTTTGCTGGTGGAGCAAGTATGGGGCTGGTTGCGGCAATAGAAGATCTCGCAGATAAAATAATTCTTATTGAGACGAATAAGGCTGTTTCAGCAGTTTGGGAAGTGATCATTAATGGCAATGTAGAGTGGTTGATGGAAGCCATTAAATTATTTGAGGTAACCAAAGAAAATGTTGATCGAATCTTGAAAAAGTCCTTACAATCTCCAGAAGAACGAGCCTTTGCCATCCTCTTGCGAAACCGTGTTAGTCATGGTGGCATTATAGCCGAGGGAAGTGGATACATTAAGTATGGAGAAAATGGCCGTGGGATCAGATCAAGATGGTATCCCGAAACATTGGTAAGTCGGATTAAAAGAATTGCAGATGTTCGAGACAAAATTGAGTTTAGACAAGATAATGCATTTAATGTTATTCCAAAATATAACAGTAATTCTAATATTTTATTTTTCTTGGATCCACCATATCCAAAAGCTGGAAGTCGGCTTTACGATGATTCTGAAGTAGATCATAGCGGTTTGTTTACTTTAATTGAACAAGTGGCTGGCCAATTCTTATTGACGTATGATGATAGCGGTTTTATTCGAGAATTAGCTAAAGAACATGAGTTTGCGGTGGCAGAGATTATAATGAGTACCACCCACCATAGAAAAAAAGTTGAATTATTAATAAACCGTAATCTTGCCTGGCTAAGTAATGCTTATAGGTGAATCGACTGGAGAATTCATAAATTAATCTTTCTGATCAATGCGCCCTTGAGCCGCACGTGCGGTAAGTTCGTAGGCTACCCACTCGGCTTGTTCATTTTGCTCTGAATAAGACAAAGCATAATAATGATGTGTGACGATTTGTCCAGTCGTGGAAGTCGGGAGATATTGGAAGTCCTGAGCCTGAACAATGGTTGCCTGAAGTACAAACAATATTAGAACATAAATTTTCATATCATTAGCTTAAATTAATCAGTGATGAAATGTACATCATATAGGAATTCAAGCAGAATCAAATCCCCTATAACTCAATTGCTATGTAACCATCATTTAACTATATTTCAGCAGTTAACTCCTGCTATAAATAAACGTATCTATGATATATACAATTGAAAATACTTTAAATTATGAAGCGATCAAAGAATTAGGTGAAATTGATTTAGACCAAGAACACGAATTTGATCTATCCAAAGTCACTTTTGTCACGCCAGACGGCATTATACCTCTTCGGCTTATTTTATATAAAATAAGCTCTAAATATAATAAAAAGATAAAAGTAATTGTTCCTAGTTTACGAAGTGAAAAATATGATGTATATCAGTACCTGGAATACATTAATTTTTTTAATAATATTAGAGTAACACTTTTAAATGCAGAGGGTGAAATTCTCAGTGCAAGAAGATTAATATCGGATACGCCCCAAAACCCGAACCACACCCATTTAATTGATAGTTATAGTTACAAGATTGATTCAGAGATGGAAATACTCATCTCAGTAATTATAAACTTTCTTAAAAAACATCATTTTATTAACGGAGAATCTGAGAATAAATACCGAGGTATTTTTGATGAAACTTTCCAGAACCTGAGAGAACATTCAAGTTTAATTTCTAAAAGTCCATCGTACTTTTGTGCACAAGCCCAGATTTATCAGAAACATCCGTCACAACTAATTCTAAGCATTGGAGACTGTGGGGTTGGTATACGAAATAGTTTAAACACAGTCTTTGATTATCAAGAGGATGTGGAAGCGATAAAGGCTACAGTTGAAGAGAGGAAATCCCGGATTGTAAGGGATGTTGAGAAGGGTGGAGGCATTCGATTCATATTTGATAAATGCAAAGAGATGGATTTCAATTGCCGATTGAAATCTGGTGATGCGGAAGTACTACTATCAAATGGTGCTCGGAGATTTAAATATTACTCAACCTCTCATTTTCCAGGTACCCAACTTTTTCTTTGGAACTAAGCATTAAAGAGTCTATATTCTCTTTCATTCACTTAATAAAACAGAGATTTTTATGGATTTCAATTTACTTGAACACTTTGGTAATAATTTAAGTGATTATAAAGTCGCTCAAGATGAGCATTATCCTATCTTACATAACTGGTTAAAAAACTTAGAAAGTAAAACACGAATTGCATTTATTAATGCAAACAATGTGGAATATATTGGTTACTCATATGCGAAGCAAATATTCCGAAAAATTATTTCCAACTTATTCTCAGGGCAATATAAAGTTTATTCCATTTGTTTTCGGTATGATGCCTTGGACTTCGAACAAGTTGGTGATGGGCTTATTTACGCTCTAAATCAAACGGAGGATTCGATTTTTTGGACGGGTGAAGAATTGGATATCCCCAAAGCTGTTGGATATCTATCTGTCCACGAATCAAGTGAATCAAAAAAAGTTGCACGCAAAAAAGAGAAGCAGAGAGAGGTATTAGAGTATATAGTTAAAAAGAATAATGTTTATACAAATGATATCGCTAATTCCCTCAAGCTCAAACTCCCCAATACAAATAGAATCTTGAAAGATTTGGAGGGCAAGCGTTTGATTAGACGAATAAAGGAAACTAGCCCATCCGGAGGACCTATATATTTGAATAAGTCGATTTTTTCAGCTTGACACCACTCTGATTTATTATTATAATGAATCAGAATTAGAAAC
>DASQZP010000185.1:0-2141 GCA_035638655.1 Bacteroidales bacterium | reverse complement strand
CCCATGTATGATCCGGAGTTTCGTGGAATTTAGTCTCTATTTTTACAGGAAATAGCAATACAGGGATGTTGTCATCCATATGTCCGGTTAACTGTTCAATTGTGAATTGTGTGAAAAAATTTTCCAATTGCCCGTCATATTGTTCAACAATCCGGGTATGTTCCCGCAGAAGCTTTTCCATGTCATCCTGCAAACCGGGCGAAGCAACATTATCTCCTGTATCAGTTTCCGGATGTAATGCTGCTAACCGGTCTCTGAGTTTGTTTGTTTCATTGAGTAATCCGGTTCTTTCCTTTTTCAGGTTGGTTATTTCTGCATCATCACTTGAAGAAATAATTCTTTTGTCAACATTATTAATTTTCAGGAAAGAATTAGCTAATGTCTTTCTCAGATTGATGATCTCCGGATCTCTTTCTTTTGAGCCAGAAGTCTCTTTGGAAGCATTTTTCTTTTCTTTCTCCTGCAGATTGAACAGATCAAGTTTTTTTGTATAGATGGTATTTTCGAGGCTTGTTTTAGTATTCCTGGTCTGTTTTATTTCTTTGATGGCTTTTTTAATATCTTCATTCATTGTTGCCGGGATTTTCAAAGGTTAATAAATTATTGCTTAGAATCCTTCCAGCATTTCTGTTCCGTGAACAGCGATCATAACCGGTTTTTGGTAAAGCACATAGGCCATTTGAGCAGAACTGGAGCCCCATCTGCCTTCCGGTGTATCATCAGAAGCTACAAGTGATGGAGATTCAGTTAAATCTATAAATTTCATTTTTTCGTTATTGAAATGTTTCCATGAAAGATCATCCCAGGTGGGACTGCCATTATTGGTACCAATGTCAATGTCCATACCAAAACGGGGTTCTCCGGGAGCTTGCTGGATAATAAAGAACCAGCCTTCATTGTCCTCAAACCCCGGTGTCTTATCTGCTCCGGACGCCTGACCGGCAGTCAGATCAAACCCGAAAAATTTGATATCCGGATTGATTTCAGCTTTATAAAGCGGAAATTTTATTTCTTTTTTGATTTCTTCGTCAGAGAGCTCCAGTCTTATTTCTTTCTCCTCTGAATTGGATTCCTTTTTATGAGCCTTTTGTGCAAACAATACGGTGTTGGGATAATGCTTAAAAAGCTCACCCTTGATCATAAGGACTATTTGAGTCTCATCTCCCTCAGCATCTCTGTTGTTATGTGATCCTAATTCACTGAGGGAATTCCAGGTATGGATTGGTTTAATATCCTTGTATTTTTCTTTCATTGCAGCTTCATCTGTTTCATCATCCTTAATTCCAATAATTCCGTTGACATCCCAGAACTGCCTGAAATAGCTTCCCCGCGACTCGGACGGATATTCACGCCATAAAAGCTCCCGTCCCATTTCGTGATTAAGCCCCACCATATAAGATTCAATAAAAGGCTGATTGCTAATGAGTAGTGAAATAGTATTGTCTGGTACAAGGTTGATATTAGGAATTAATAAATCGACTGATATGTCGCGCAATTTGGCATACATGGGTTCTTCAAAGTCGGGATAAGCCATGGCAGGTACAATTTTATCAGGTGTGATAAAGGTGAAATCCACCGGGAATCGTACATGAGCCTGCAGGTATTTAGTATAGGAGAAAGCAGGATTAATAGCTTTTGCTACTTTTTCATGGGCAACGGCAATCTTAAAGGGGTTTCTTTCTTCTTTTTCTTTACTGATTTCTTTCTGACTTGTAACAGCCAGTAACATATTAAATTCTACTGCAGCTTTTCTGAATCTTTCTGCTTCAATGCTATCTTTCCCGGAACCCTGTACATTATTTGGAGCTGCAGGGATCTTTCCATCATCCGGATCGGAGACTTGAAGTTCAAAATTTTCATATACGGGCAGATCAGTAATAATTGATGAAGCATCATTGGGGGCATCAACCAGTTTTTTAGCATTATCCCTTTTTTTAAGTGAATTAAAGTATTTTATTAAAAGACCGTATATTATGATGATCGTTCCGGTAATTGGGCCAAATGTTGTGCCGGATGCAAGAAATGTGAGAAAAAGAAAAACAACCAACAAAAGAATAAAGATTAAATGATACCATTTCATGCACCACCTGAGCCATTTTGGAATATCTTTTTTTAAGATTTTTGAAATCAGTTCCCTGGTA
>DASQZP010000184.1:0-3109 GCA_035638655.1 Bacteroidales bacterium | reverse complement strand
GTGGAATTAACTGAAAGATACCAGCAAATCAAATTGCCCGAGATAATCCTGTCTGATACCCGCAAAGCATACAGGAAAAAACAGATGCATGCTCATTTTACTCCTCTCCTGCTCGATCACATCAGTCAGGCCCTGCAGAATAATGAACAGGTGATACTTTTTCAGAACCGGCGCGGCTTTGCACCTTTTCTTACCTGCGAAGTATGCGGCTGGGTCCCATATTGCAAGCATTGCGATGTCAGCCTAACCTATCATAAGCAGATTAATCAGCTGGTCTGCCATTATTGCGGATACTCGGTGCATATTCCGCAAACTTGTTCCGCATGCGGCAATCCGGGTTTATCAACCAAAGGATTCGGGACTGAAAAAATTGAGGATGACATTGCCATCTTTTTTCCTGAAGCAAGGGTAGCCCGGATGGATCTGGACACTACCCGGAAAAAAAGAGCCTACGAAAACATCATCGCAGCTTTTGAAGATCATAAAGTAGATATCCTTATCGGGACTCAGATGATTTCCAAAGGGCTTGACTTCAACAATGTCAGTCTGGTGGGAATTCTGAATGCCGATAACATGCTCAATTTCCCGGATTTCAGAGCATTTGAAAGAAGCTATCAGCTGATGGCACAGGTAAGCGGCCGGGCCGGTAGAAAGAATAAACAAGGGAAGGTGATTATACAGACCGGTAACCCCGAACACCCTATTATCCTACAGGTAATGAATAATCAGTATACTGCCATGTACAATACACAGCTTGAAGAAAGAGAACAATTCCATTATCCGCCCTATTACCGGATGGTAAAACTTACTTTCAAACATAAGAATCAGGCAACACTCGATCAGGCAGCCGCATTGTATGCCAGTGACCTGAGGAATTATTTCGGAAGTATGGTCCTCGGTCCGGAATACCCGTTAATAAACAGGGTACAAAACTATTACCGGAAAAATATCATCATAAAAGTTAAAAGAACTTCTTCTTTTGCCCGTGCTAAGCAGATTATGCAGCAACAAATGAATAATTTGATGAGCCGGCCGGCTTATAAAGCGCTGCAGGTAGTCAGTGATGTAGATCCTTTGTAAATATTCATGCCGGTTACTTTCACTAAACCTCCGGTATCCTGAAAAATGTATTTCCGCGTTAAAATTATATCTTTGTTCTTTTTATAACTTTCTAATTGTAATGGTTTTGAAAAACAGTGAGCTGAAAAGTATTTTTGAGGCATTTACCGACTTCAGGATTATGGTGATTGGTGACGTTATGATTGACTCTTACCTTTGGGGTAAAGTTGACCGTATATCACCGGAAGCCCCTGTTCCCATTGTCACCAGTCAGAAGCAGGAAAACCGGCTGGGCGGAGCCGCCAATGTTGCCCTGAATATTCAGGCACTGGGAGCTACTCCCCTTCTCTGTTCTGTCACAGGGAATGATGAACGCCGGCAACTATTACTCGACCTGATGGACAATCAGGGCATGACCACTGAAGGTATCGTGTATGATGATTCACGTATCACCACAACCAAAACCCGTATTATCAGCAACAGCCAGCAGCTGTTGCGTGTGGACAGAGAAGATGACAGGTATCTTTCAGCTAACATTGAAACAGAGTTTCTTAAACGGATCGAACTGATGCTGAACAAGCACCAGATTGATGCCATTATTTTTCAGGATTATGATAAAGGGGTAATTACACCTGCTATCATTGAAAAAGTGGTAGAAAATAGCAATGCCAGGAACATACCCACACTGGTTGATCCCAAGCGCAGAAACTTTACAACATATAAAAATGTAACGCTGTTCAAGCCCAACTTTAAAGAATTTAATGAGGGGCTAAAAACTGAAACCCGCAAAGATAATCCTGCATCGATATTTAAGGAATCAGCTGTCATTAGTACGAACTGGAATGTTCAATATGTGATGATCACGCTTTCTGAAAAGGGCATTTTTATCAGTAAGGGTGACAAATACTGGACGCTTCCTGCTGAAATTCGAGACATTGCTGATGTTTCAGGTGCAGGAGATACAGTGATCAGCATGGCCAGCTTATGCCTGGCGGCAGGGCTAGGACCTGAAGAAATTGCATGGCTCTCCAATATTGCAGGCGGACTCGTTTGTGAAAAAGTCGGAGTGGTTCCGGTTAACCGCGATTTGCTGCTGGAAGAATGCCTTGCACTTAATAATAAGTGAAACTCGCGCGCCTGCCTGTACTGCCGTTTCGGCAGGCAGGCATTTGCAATGCGTGCTCCTATAAATTCATCATCTGAAAATTTACCCCAATAAATTCCGGTTTTACCGTTCCCCATACCTTCTTTACCTATTTTGAATTTATCATGCCTTCAGATGACTGTATTTTTGAGCCATAAACTTAATAGTCATGATAATTCTTTTATCCATACTGCTTTTCCTCTTCCTCGTTGTATTACTTATCCTAATTTTTCCGGTAAGAATTGAAATTGATTCAGAAAGAGAATTCCTGCGTGGGTATATACCATTTTTCTTTTCCGGAGGAATATATAACATCATGTCAGCTCCTGATATCCGCCTTAGAATAGCACTTATCAGAATCTCACCAGGAATTTTCAAGAAAGGAAAGAAGGACAAAAAGAAAAAAGAAAAACATGCATCTAAAAAAAAGGACAAAAAGAAAGGATCTTTCTCTGGTTTCTGGAGAATATTCCGGGCCATGGCAGGGAAGATCAGGATCAGGAAACTAACCTGGGAAATTGATACCGGTGATTTTCCGCTGAATGCTAAGCTATACCCATTAACCGGAATACTAACAAGTCCGGACAGGAAGATATCGATAAATTTTGACGGGAGAAATTCACTTTATCTGCTAATACAAACCCGCATTATCCTACTGTTAATCATAATCATTAAGTATAAATTGTCTAATTTAAAATTGATAAAAAATGGAAGCAAATCTTGAGCAATTACTGGAAAAACTCTCTGAAAAAGTAAAGGGGATGGCCAATACAGAAACAATTATTGGTGAAGAATTTACACTAGGTGATTTTAAATGTAAACCTGTAATAAAAGTTGGTCTCGGGTTTGGAGCAGGCGCCGGTAAAGGCGATGATCCAAAACGCAAACAGGCCGGAGAAGGCAACG
>DASQZP010000183.1:0-6250 GCA_035638655.1 Bacteroidales bacterium | reverse complement strand
ATGGTCCAGGTATGTGACTGAATCCATTGTACCGACTGATCTGTTAAGAATGAAGAACCTTTTGCTCCTTTAATCAATATAAAATAAATAATGGCAGAGATAGAAAATCCACCCCAGAGTGCACCAAAGTATTTATATGTTTTTTCAAAATTAAAAGAAAAAACCAGGCGGGTGAAAAACTGAACGATAAGCCCAACCGTAAAGGCAACCACCACAGAAACAAGTATGCCTGATATTATGGCCAGGGCTTTTCCTGTATTGATGTATGTATTCATGTCCTGAAGGCCATCTGCATTATGACTTATTTTTATAATGGTCATAGCTACAGCGGCACCCAGTAATTCAAATACAATTGAAACCGTTGTTGAAGTGGGCAATCCAAAGGTATTAAACAAGTCGAGCATGACGATATCAGTGATCATCACAGCAAGAAAAATGATCATGATCTCCGAAAAATAAAACTTATCGGGGTGAAAAATACCTTTACGCGCCACCTCCATCATGCCACTGGAAAAGGTAGCGCCTACTAATACTCCCAATGCAGCCACCAACATAATAACTTTGAATGGTGCAGCTTTGGATCCAATTGCAGAATTCAAAAAATTTACTGCATCATTGCTCACGCCTACAATCAAATCTGAAACTGCAAGCAAAATCAAGATTACAACTACTACTAAGTAAAAATTTTCCATCTCTATTAATTAAAAAATTATCGCAAAGATATTTTTTTAAATATAACGACAATTTTTTAAATGTTAAATTTATGTTACCTGAGACCTTTATTAAATCTGTCTTAAGCTGCTATTTTATCGCTGCTGAAAGAAAATAAACCTCTGTAATATGCAGAATAATAAATTGATAGTTTCAAAAATCCGGTCGCCGGAGATAACCAACTTTATGCTATTTTCTGTTTACATATTTTATCTTTTTATAAATTTTGTTTAACATACATTTCAGGTCCGTGACTTATTTTTAAAATGAATTTCAATTAAGAAAATAATTCATGGATAACTCAAACAGTAAGTTCAGAATTCTGGTAGTTGATGATGAAGATGATATACTGGAATTTGTTGGTTATAATTTGAAAAAGGAAGACTACAAAGTTTTTACAGCATCAAATGGAAAAACAGCAATAAAAATTGCTAATGAAGTACTTCCGCATCTGATCCTGCTTGATGTGATGATGCCTGAAATGGATGGAATAGAAACCTGTGAACAGATCAGGGCTTTGCCGGGCACACAGAATACCATTATTGCATTTCTGACAGCACGTTCAGAAGATTATTCTCAGGTGGCAGGGTTTGAAGCCGGCGGCGACGACTATATTACTAAACCGGTAAGGCCTAAAGTTTTGATTAGTAGGATAAAGGCGTTATTGAAAAGGTATGGTAGTTATACTGAACTTGATAGTATCCCAGATGATAGTGTGCTTAAATTTGGTGAGCTGCAGATTGATAAGGAAAGACATCAGGTAATTTTTAAAGGGAATGAAATTGACCTGCCAAAAAAAGAATTCAAACTTCTGCTCCTGCTAACATCAAGGCCATCCAGGGTCTTTACAAGGGACGAGATTTTTGACAATATATGGGGAAGCGATGTGCTGGTGGGTGACCGAACCATTGATGTTTACATAAGAAAACTAAGGGAAAAAATAGGACTGAATGTAATTAAAACTATTAAAGGAGTAGGATATAAGTTTGAAGTTTAAAGATCTTCTTTCCTGATACCGTATTTGGTATAACCCTTTCTTTCGGCAATATTCATTTCCAGTATTTCTGTGTTTTTGGATGATCGTTCAAGTTTTTCATGATACTTATGATATTGTATTGCCAGGTGCTTCAGGGTGCGTATTTCATATCCTGCAAAAATCGCCCGGTGGTTAACGTCAGTATCTTCTCCTACCGCCGGAAGTACATATCGTTCATCAAAACCGTTCAGGGCAATCATATCCTCTTTGTACATTGAAAAATTAGAACCAAGGATCCCTTTTTTCTTCTTATTATTAAGTTTCTTTTTTAGCCATGTATTGCCCAGGTATACCCCATTCTCAGCATGTGATCCGTCCTTAAAAAGCATTTTATGCAGAAACAGACTGAATAGCAGACCCTTTTCCAGTTTTCCTTTTCTTACTAGTGCCGGAGTCAGTTTTGCAGACACCCGGGATGACAGATTTACTCTCCTTCCGGCGAGAATTGTTTTCTTTTGTCTGTTCAGATAATGTTCCCTTATAAAATGGCGATGGGGAATACAATCACCATCAATAAAAATCAGATAATCTCCGGAAGAAGCTATGATGGCCTTATTGAGAATGATGTTTTTTCTCCAGCCAACATCTTCGTGCCAGATTTCTGTTACGGGAAAATTCGCTGAGGCTGAAACAGCTTCAATTTCTCTTACAATTTCGGGCCGGGAACCATCATCGGCAATAATCACTTCAAAGTTCGTAAAACTCTGTCTTTCCAGCCCGGCAAGAATCAATTTGAGCCAGTAAATGTCGTTATAGAATGAGATAATAAGCGAAACTTCAGGTTTTTTCACGTACACTATATAATAAATGTTAAAGTAAATGAATGAAAAGCAAACAGCGGACAAAAATAATCCTTCTTCTCACAAAACGGAGAAGAAGGACAAAATAATTATGTACTTATTCAAATGAATGTTTAAAATCTGGCAGTTGTAGTTTCATTGATCCAGCAACCAACAGTATAGGAATCTCCTTCATTTACCCCATAAAAGAATGCATTTTCTTTATTAGGAAAATATTCAGAATATTTCTTTATCATGTCATTTGCTTTGTCTGCAATATCCGGATCAACTTGTTTGGCTTTAATATATTTATCAACAGCAACCCAATACACTGCATTTTTTGCAAAATCGTTTGAACCACAGGTGGGGGCACTGGTAGCATATAAGTTTCCTATGAGGATATATGGGTCACCCCAGTTTGGACGTAGTTCGGCTGCTTTCAGCGCATTGCTTCTGGCCTGCTCTTTCAGATCCTGCCTGGATTGTACAGCAGCCAGTTCAAAGTAATAGGCTGCTTTTTTGGTATTGTCTGATTCAAGATTTATAGCTTGTTTGTAATAGTCGGCCGCTTTTTCATAATCTTGTTTTTTCAAAAATACCTTGGCCAGGTAATAAGCTGATGAGGCACTCGGTTCAATTTTGAACAATTGTACTGAGGCGTCTGTAAATAATTGTGATTCCTGACATCCTGAGCGTTCAAGCATGGCAAGAATTTTTTTCAGCTGGTCTTTATCATCCGGATTTTCTTTGAATTTTGGTTCAAAAATACTGACCAGTGTTTCACATCCGGCAGCCCCGCTGTCTGCAAAAATATCCTGTATGGTTGCTAAAGCTTTTTGCGGAAGAGTGCCTTCTTTGTTGGAAGCAGGATTTGCCTCCAGGATCTGTGATGCATTCATGTAATTATTAACAACATCCTGGTTGTCAATCCGTTGATTTTTGAATAAAATGTTTGAAAGCTGCATGTAAGTTACCAGTATGGCCTCATCACTTTTATTGCCTTCAAGTTCAATTGACTTCTTAAGGTAGCCGTAAGCCTGCATAAGATCTTGCTTACGGTATCTCAACAGATCAATTGCCTTTCGTCCAAGCACATAACCTTCTTCATCAAAATACTTTATCCTTCTGTCATACAGAAGCATCAGTGTATCTACCAGCTCATTTACGCGCTGTTCATTCTGCTCTTTGTCGATCAAGTACTTTACAATCTTTACCCCATAGATGTAAATGTTTTTACTTGATGCAGGACACATATTAAAAACCTTTCTCCATGAATCAACTGCATAGCTGATGAGATCAATCTTCATGTACTCATTCATGGTTGAAAGATTGTTTAAACATGCAATACTGTCGCTGCCATAGTCAACGTCTTTCTTTTGCGATTTGACATCAACATTGATAACAGCCAGCAATACAATCATTACAAGTAAAATCTGTTTTGCTTTTTTTTCCATTGAAACTAGTTTTAATATTAGATTATTATAAAAGATGTAGACTCCTTAAATTGCTTATTATATCCATTTTCCTGACAAAAATACAAAAAAATACAAAATTGCCGGAAAACATTTATATGGCAGTTATGTTAATTATTGAAATGAAGATATTTATTTGGGTCATAAAAGATCAGCCAACACTGAACCCTCTTTAATCCGAAGATGTTGATACTGGTAAATATCTCTCTGGCATGTTTACAAAAATATGAAGAGAATATCGGATTAGAGGTAATCCAGGAAATAGTAATAATTGTTTAATCATTAAGGATGAATAAGATAAAAGATGATGCAGGAAATACGAATTCACTGATAAACGAAACTTCCCCTTATCTGTTGCAGCATGCCCACAATCCGGTAAACTGGCGTCCCTGGAGCAGTAAGGCACTTGATGAAGCACGGAGTTCCAATAAGCTCGTTTTGGTTAGTATTGGTTATGCGGCATGTCACTGGTGCCATGTAATGGAGCGAGAATCTTTTGAAGATCGTGATATTGCAGCTTATATGAACAAATATTTTGTATGTATCAAAGTGGATCGTGAAGAACGACCTGATCTCGATCAGATATATCTATCAGCAGTTCAGATAATGTCAGGGGCGGGCGGCTGGCCGCTCAATTGTTTTACCCTGCCTGACGGGCGTCCGGTTTTTGGAGGCACTTATTTTAAAGCTGAACAATGGATGGATGTATTAAAGGCACTGGTAAAAACTTATCAGCAAACGCCTGATAAAATGACAGATTATGCCAGCCAGGTTGAGGCCGGAATTGCTGAAACAGAGCTAATCCGTATTAAAAAACCTGATATGGAGCTGTCTCCTGCTTTTATTGATAATATTGTTGAAAGCTGGAAAAAAAAATTTGATGAGAATGATGGGGGATTAACAGGGGCTCCAAAATTTCCAATGCCTGTAGCATGGCAATTTTTACTGAATTACGGAGTAAGACAGGAAGGTATGCCAAATCCGGTGCTGGAACATGTTATTTTCACCCTTGAAAAACTGGCCAAAGGTGGAATTTATGATCAGATAGGGGGCGGATTTGCCAGGTATTCTGTTGATCCACACTGGCAGATCCCTCATTTTGAAAAAATGCTCTATGACAATGCACAGTTAATCTCACTGTATGCATCCGCATACAATGCTGTGAAGGAACCCCTTTTCAGACAGGTAGTTGATGAAACAATGGAATTTATTTTCAGGGAGCTCACCAGTGCCGAGGGAGCCTTTTTTTCTTCGCTTGATGCTGACAGTGAGGAAGGAGAGGGTCGTTATTATACCTGGAGGGAAAAGCAGATAAGGGAAGTATTGAAAGATAATACTGATGAATTTCTTACTTATTACGGAATGGCATGGCTCCCGGGTGAAGATAACCAGTCCGTTTTGTTTAAACGAGACATTGCCGGAAACGAGCAGAAAAATGATAAATCAGGGAAGCTAACGGATTTGCAGATCAAAAGTTGGAAAGAAATGCTTTTTCTAAAAAGGTCTGAACGACCACGTCCGCTTACTGATGACAAGATCCTTGCCGGCTGGAACGGTCTTATGATCAGTGCAGCTGCTTCTGCAGGGATTGTGTTTGAGGATAGTGGATATATTAATGTAGCCTTAAAAGCTGCAGAGTTCATCCTTGAAAACATGACAACCAGGGATTACAGACTAAGCAGAAAAGTAAGTGACAGCAGCCTGGAGTATAATGCATTTTTAGATGATTATGCTTTTGTTATTGCAGGTTTCCTAAAGTTATACGAAGCAACTTTTAATGAAGAATGGATCTTTCGTGCCAACGAATTGATGAAAACAGCTATTCGTCTCTTTTTTGACCAGCCGTCAGGCATGTTTTATTATACAGATGCAGGCGATAAAACATTAATTGCCCGTAAAATGGAAATAACAGACAATGTCATATCCTCCTCGAACTCTGAAATGGCTAAGAATCTCATAATTCTTGGTAAATTGCTGGAAAATCAAAAATATACGAATATGGCGCGGCAAATGATTATGAATGTTGCGGGTGAGATAGGAACCAATGGAGAGTTTTTTGCAAATTGGTTGCAGGGGCTTGAATGGTTCACCTATCCGCAGTATGAAATAATTTTTACCGGTCCGGAAACGAAACAATTCAGGAAAATGGCTGGACAGATTGCCCTGCCCGGATGTTTGGTTGCCGGTGCTGAAGATCATTCCGAATTGCCTGTTTTTGAAAGCAGGTTCCTCAAAGGAAAAAGTCAAATTTA
>DASQZP010000182.1:0-4166 GCA_035638655.1 Bacteroidales bacterium | reverse complement strand
GAAATTATTCAGGAACGTCTCGACCGTGAGTTCAACATGGATGTCATTACCACCGTGCCCAATGTAAATTATAAGGTCAATACCACAAAAGGAGAGATAATCGAGGTTCACAATCCATCCGGATTGCCGGCTCCAAATTATATTGATTATATTGAAGAACCTTTCATAAATGCCCAGATCATTTCGAAGGCCGATTATATCGGACCAATCATGACCCTTTGTATTGAAAAGAGAGGTACCCTGAAGAACCAGGTATACCTTACCAGCAACCGGGTTGAGGTTACTTTTGAGATGCCGCTTTCTGAGATTGTATTTGACTTCTATGACAAACTCAAAAGTATATCAAAAGGTTACGCATCATTCGATTATCAGCAGACCAGGTATCAGCAGGCCAAACTTGTTAAACTTGACATCCTGCTGAACGGGGAGAGTGTAGATGCGCTCAGCACGCTTATCCATCAGGATAATGCCTATGATTTTGGCCGGCGTATTTGTGTTAAACTCAAAGAACTGATCCCGAGACAACAATTTGATGTTGCCATTCAGGCTGCAATCGGCCAGAAAATCATTGCCAGGGAAACAGTGAAAGCTGTCAGAAAAGATGTTACCGCCAAATGTTATGGGGGTGACATTACACGAAAACGCAAATTGCTTGAAAAACAGAAAAAAGGGAAAAAACGAATGCGCCAGGTAGGCAATGTGGAAGTACCCCAGCAAGCTTTTCTCGCTGTTCTTAAGCTTGATTAATCTTTATCCCTGTTCCGTTTTCTGACAGAATTCATCTTTTTTTAGTAATTTGGTAGGTGCTTTTTTGCAACCAAACCGGTATTGCAATTCAGGTAATAATATTAAATCCAAATCATAAAATATTGAAAAAGGAAGAGTCATCGCTTATGGCAAAAAGCGAAACAGCAAGTCAGCGCATCGGATACAAGGTAACAATCTTGTTTTCACTTTCATTACTGGTAATTATAACTGCCGGGTATATTGCCTACAAAAGCTTCACAAAACTCACCAATACTATTGATAACCTGGCAAAACCAAACGTGGTCCTGATTAGTCTGCAGGATGTGCTTACCAATATATCGAAAGCGGAAACAAGTATACGGTCTTATGCTTCTTCGGGCAGAAAGACACACTTAAACTTGTATTACAGTTTCATCGATTCAGCAGATACTGAACTGACGAATCTCAAAGAATTGATGAAAGATTCATCCAGACGCGAACTGGTTGATTCCATATACACACTCCTTGACGAGAAGAAAGAAATACTGGGTTATTATATCCAGCTTCAGTCGGCTGATACCATGTACAGGAAATATGTCAGAATGATTGATGCTTTCGACACGGTTGCAGGTAACTCCGATACTGTACAGCGTGTATCTCATGTTACAATAGATACTTTGAAACAGCAACTGGCAAGACAACCTGAAAAAAAAGAAGGTTTATTTTCGAAGATTGCGGTATTTCTTGGACTTAAGAAAGAATCCGACACATCGGAAATGATTGTCAAAACACCCGGGGTGATTAAAACAGACAGCACCTATTTCGATGTCAGACAGAAAAATGAACTGACTGGATTAAAACAATTAATATATAAAATTCAGCAGGACATTGCTACACGAAGCAAGTATCGCAGTTCACTGGAATTAAAACTGCTTCAGCGCGATTTTACGGTCATGAAAAAAATAGAAACCCTCATCAATGAATTAATTGATGATGAAACCAGACAATCAGAACAAAAGAAGATCAATGCCAATTATTTTGCCAACCAGAGTATTCAGTTGATTGGTATCATTTTTCTGGTTAATTTTATATCTCTTTTTATTTTTTTGTTTCTCATTTTCAGGGATATTTCAAAAAGCAATAAATATCGCCGTGAACTGATTGATGCGCGCCGGCATGCTGAAAAGCTTACCATGATAAAAGCCCAGTTCCTGGCCAACATGAGCCATGAGGTCCGCACTCCGCTTACAGCAATAATTGGTTTCAATGAGCAATTATTGAAGACATCACTTAACGAGGAACAGACTGGTTACAGCCAAATCATACATAGCTCTTCTGAACATCTGTTGTCACTGGTAAATGAAATCCTGACATTATCAAAGATTGAAGCAGGAAAAATCACCCTTGATGAAACTACTTTCATCCTGCCGGCAGTGATAGAAGATGTATGTGATGTATTGGTCATTAAGGCGAATGAGAAAGGTATTTCTTTGCGCAAGAATGTGGATTCTACGCTAAATTTGCCAATTGTGGCAGACGAACACAGGATCAAACAGGTAATCATCAATTTAATGGGAAATGCCATAAAATTTACTGAAAAGGGATTTGTTGAGATTGAGGCAACAAGGGAAGATGACAATGAAGATCTGATTAATGTAGTAATAAAAATAACAGATACTGGTATTGGAATTCCGGAAGACAAGGCAGAAGATATTTTCAATGAGTTCAGCCAGTCTGATATCAGTGCGAGTAAAAAATACGGTGGAACCGGCCTGGGTTTGACCATCAGTAAGCGGCTGATTGAGCTTCACCATGGAACAATTACCGTCCAGAGTAAGCTCGGAGAAGGCTCTGTTTTTGAAATAAAACTCCCTCTAAAAGCGGGTAAAGAAAGTGATCTGGCAGGCCAGCCGGCAGACAGTATAGCAGAAAGCGGGCTTCTGGAAGGCAAAGAACTATTACTGGTAGATGATGATCGGATGAATAACATGCTGGGTAAGCTTGTACTGGAAGGATTTGGCATCAAAACCCACACAGCCTCCGGCGGGCAGGAAGCCCTTGACATGATAAGGGAAAAACACTACGATGCGGTGCTGATGGATGTGCACATGCCAAATCTGAGCGGTCCGGAGGTAACCCGTATTATAAGAAAAGAGGAGTTGGAGACCGGTCGTCAGCACCAGTTGATCATTGCACTCACTGCCAATGTAATGAAAGAAGACACAAACAGTTTTCTGGAAGCAGGTATGGATTCATATATATTTAAACCCTTCAGGGAAGTAGATATGTATATCAGATTGTGCAATATTTTTGGGCTGAAGATTAAAAGTCCGGAAAAACGTGAAAAAAAAGCAAAAAGTGACAGAAAAGAGCAGCATGGTATTACTTACGACCTGACAGAACTGAAACGAGCCACAAAGAATGATATCAAATTCTATATAAAAATGCTTACCACATTTACCAAAAACGCCCATAATGGCAAGACTGCTCTTGTAAATCTGTTTAATAACGAACAATGGCATGATCTGGGAGAAGAAGCACACCGTCTCAAAACCATGTTCAGACATTTAAAAATAACCGCTGTCTCCACAAAACTGGAAGAACTTGAAAAACTGGCTTTAAAAACCCATCAATACAATACCATACCGTCTATCATGAAAGATCTCATGATTGAAATTGATGAGGCCACAGCACTCATCAGTAAAGAAATTGAAAAAGCAGACCAAAAGGTTTGATCTGCTTTTATTGACAGTCTAAAAAAATAATATTTAGCGAATGTCCCGGATGATCTTTGAAGATCAAGAGCCTGAAATGCTTTTTACTCAATTGCAATTACGGCATCCGGTTCAATCACCTGGAATGCAAAAGATTCCATGAAAAAGAGCTGCACTTCGTCATTATAATGGTGTTCATAACCAATGGACAAATCTTGTCCCAGGGTAAGGATAAAGTCACCGCCTCTTTCAGACACCAGGAAATTTTCCTTTATATTCGGATTAAGCAGTATTTTGCCTTTAAGCAGGCCTTCCAGTTGCTTGATCAGTGGATATCCCCTGACATGTCCCGAAAGTTTTTTCCAGTTTTCACTGTTTACAACCAGGGTATAGGGACCACCGATAGCCAGTTCCCTGAAACGGATAATTCCTTCGGTAATTACCAGAAGCAACTCTTCCGGATCATCGGGAAATCTTAATTTTTTCTGGTTCGTTGTATTAAACAGGCCTTTCATTTCTCCAAGGCCATAATAAATTGCCTCTTCCTCGAAACGGGCCACTTTTCTGGCTGCTTCTTCGAGTGCACTGAGGTCAGGCAGCCTTGCCCCGCGGTCAATGTCATCGAGTTCCCAGACGCTCAATTTAAAGGAAATACGGCTTTCAATCATTGGAATTATCTTATGTACCCCGTATTTCACACCATCTTCTTTTTGTTTTTCGGGAATA
>DASQZP010000181.1:0-3666 GCA_035638655.1 Bacteroidales bacterium | reverse complement strand
TCATGCTTGTTGGTAAGAAACCTGTATTTTTCCTCAAAACGGCTGTCTAGTACATCTCCGATCCTTACACCATTACGCCCGGTCTTATCCATGTAGGTTGGCCCGATTCCCTTAAGTGTAGACCCTATTTTTGTTTTACCTTTTGCAGCCTCAGAAGCAGCATCCAGTAAACGATGAGTAGGCAAAATAAGATGCGCCTTTTTCGAAATCAGTAACTTATCTTTAAGTGTGAAACCAAGCTTTCGGATTGATTCAATCTCTTTTTTGAAAATTACCGGATCGATCACCACACCATTGCCGATGATATTAATCTTCTGTTCATGAAAAATACCAGAGGGGATAGTATGTAAAATATGTTTGACATTATTGAATTCAAGCGAATGTCCCGCATTTGGGCCACCCTGGAAACGGGCGATAACATCATAATCCGGAGTCAGTACATCAACAATTTTCCCCTTGCCTTCGTCTCCCCATTGAAGACCCAGTAAAACATCAATACTCATTGGTTCAAAATTTTAATAGTTTAAATAAATATGTTCAACAGCATTTCATAACCAAACACATTATCTGGTTTGATTTCAGTAGATTAATTGCAAAAACAACCAAAAAACCAGCACAAGTTACAAATAAAATGTCATATTCCGGCGTCAAATTTTAAGCAACAAATGTACAGAGTCCCATAAACAAATTGTTACTATGACCATACATATCCCTGATGAAGTTACAGCAGAAAAACAAGCTTTCCTAATCATAAGGATGTTTAATAATCTGTTGCCTTTATCAATAAATTGATTCTTTCCTGAATAAATTTATAGGGAACAGGAAGAAAACTAAACAATTATTACAGGTTAATGTTATTTTTATTTACAATAAATATGTAAATTTAACTGGAATTTGAATATTTAGCAGAAATGAGAGGGTCACGCGTAACCATTAAAGACATAGCCAGAGAACTTAGTATCTCACCATCAACTGTATCCAGGGCTTTAAAAGATCACCCTGATATCAGTGCACAAACCAAAATAGCCGTAAACGAGCTGGCAAGAAAACTTCAATACGAGCCAAATGCCATTGCATTAAGTCTGAAGAACAGTTTCAGCAAGACGCTTGGATTGATTATTCCGGAAATCGTTCATTATTTCTTTTCCAGTGTAATCAGCGGCATAGAGGATGTTGCCTATGATGCAGGATTCAATGTTATCATTTGTCAGTCTAATGAATCTTATGAAAGAGAAGTAAAAAACCTGCATACGCTGGTTTCAGGACGGGTTGATGGATTATTGGTTTCAGTTTCCAAAGAAACTACTAACTTCGATCACTTCAAGCATGTGGTAGATACCGGTATTCCTATTGTATTTTACGACCGGGTGTGCAATGAAATATTGACCGACCGTGTGATAGTAGATGATGCAGACGGGGCTTTTAAAGCTGTCGACCACCTGGCTTCAGTTGGATGTAAAAAAATTGTTCATTACGCAGCTTCTCAACATCTAATGATTGGCCGTAACCGAGCAATGGGGTATCGTGAAGCCATGCGCAAAAATAATCTTCCTTTCACTGAAGAAATGATCATCCGTTGTGATTCTTTCGATTGCGCAAAAAAAATGACAGAAAATTTGCTGAAAGAAAAAAATCCGCCCGATGGTATTTTTGCAGTTAATGATTTGACAGCTATTGGGGCTATGCTGGCCATCAAAGAAGCAGGACTAGATATACCAAATGATATAGCGGTGGTAGGATTCAGCAATGGGAATTATGCAACTATGACACAACCCAGCCTGACAACTGTTGAGCAGCACGGGTATGATATTGGAAAAATTGCCATCAATCTGCTGCTGGACAGGCTCCGTGCTGACCATGAATATGAAGCTATTACCAGGATGATACGTACTGATCTGGTTGTCCGTGAATCAACAAAGCGACAATTAAAAATTGACCAGGCTACCTCTTCTCCCGGACTTTCCGGGATGAAACAAGTTTAACATGGCTTATATCCCTTGATGGTGCAAGTCTCCAGACTTGTACCCTGTTAAGGTTTGGGGCACAATCCCAAACAACAGCGATGGAGGCAATGGATTAAGATTGAGGTTACAACCGTCAATCAGCGACGTAAACAGTCACAAGCGGACGCTTGCGACAGAGGAGGACGGCAAAGGATTTAATCAGTAACCTGTTTAACTCTTTTTTTTCGAAAGCCAGAATTCACAATCGGCAATAAGAGTAAAGCAATTAACCCAATAACCAGGTAAATAAGATTTGTGGAAGTATGGGCAATAAGGGCAAAGATCTTGCCATGTGCCTTAGTTATTCCAAAGATAAAAAGTGTCTCATATACCATGAAGTGCCAGGGGCCAATGCCACCCTGCACCGGAGCAAGCATTGCCAGTCCACCCATCAAAAAAGTAATCATGGCCACCCGTAAGCCCAGGTGTGCAGTCGGCTCGTAAGCAAGAAAAACTGAATAAAGCATCAACAACCACATCACAAAGATGAACAAGCTGTGGCCAAGATAGATCCAGATATTACTAACCTGAGAAATTGAACGCATCCCGGCAATAAAATCATCCTTGATTTTCCTGAGTTTTATCATCAGGGAATTTCCTGACTTTCTGGCCCACAACAAATAAAGAACTGCCAATACAGCAATAGCGAAGATACCAATAATCAGGTTGCGAAATGTAAGTACTGCCCGGATATTGTTTCCGAATTCAGGGTGTTCCAGAAAAAATTCCTTGATCGTACTGAGGTTGAGACTAAATATGATTGCTGCCAGGATCAGCATGATTACCAGATCAGTGATCCGCTCGACTACCACAGTGCCAATGGCCTTTGGGAAAGGAACTTGCTCATAACGGGTAAGTACTGAACATCTGGCCAATTCACCCGCCCGTGGAATTATCAGGTTTACCAGGTACAGCACCAGGACGGCCAAAAAAGAGTTATACCATTTTACCCGGTAACCAGTGGGAGCAAGCAACATCATCCAGCGAAATGCGCGGCTCAGGTTACTTAGTGTTCCAAGGATAAGAGAGACAATAATCCATCCCCATTTTAAGTTTCCGGCTGCATTTTTAAGCTGCTGCATATCCATATCCTTGTATATCCAGTAGAAAAGTGCAACTCCGGCTGCCAGAAAAAGAATGTTTCTGAATATTCGAATAAACTTTTTCTTCATTTGATTTCTCTATTTTCCATTATCACCAAAGATCCTGCTCAGTGCCTGCATGTTTGCTTCATTACAAATATCCTTTGCTTCCGGCCTGTAAAGTGCATCAAGTCTTTCCTGATGATATTCAATGATTTTACCCCTTACAATTTTCAGGGTACTGTTCATCAAATGATTCTCCTCAGTAAATCCTTCATCAAGAATAGCCACAGCAGCAGGTAACCAACGCTGTGGAAAGAGTTTTTCGTATTTTCGGCCCACCCGGTATTCATTGATTTCCGATTCAATGAGCTTTAGAATAGCCGTCTTTCCTTCTTCTGTCAGCAGATCCAGATTTTCCGCCTCAATCCACCTGCGTAGTGCTTCAAAATTGGGCACCACAAGTGCAACTGTATATGGATTTTGGTTATTGTACAACATGCATTGATCAATAAATTTTGACTGGTTGATAAATGCTTCTTCAATACCTTCCGGGCTGTATTTTTCACCATCATCAGAAA
>DASQZP010000180.1:0-7449 GCA_035638655.1 Bacteroidales bacterium | reverse complement strand
GCGCGTTTCTGCCACACTCAGTTCCTCATCGCTGAACTCATGACCACAGTCACACGGACCGGGTTTATGTTGCACTATCTTATCAGGATGTTCGACCTGCCTAAGGGTTCTGCCCTTATGGCCCTGCTGGCCTCCCTGTTTGCCCTTCTTCTTTCTGGGAAAAGCAGGCTTCTTCTGATAACCATCACTGGATGGTGGCTTACTACTGTTTCGGCTATTGCTGTTTATACGGGCTTCCAATTCTGCGATCCTGGTTTTCAGTTCTGCATTCTCTGCCTGCATCCCGGAATATTTCGATTGCAACTCCACATATTTTTGTTCCGTCTCAGATAATCGAGCGGTGAGACTATTGATCTTTTGGATAAGCGCAGATATGGTAGGTTCGGAAGGCAATGCTTTTTTCTTTCAAAGCTACATCAGCCATATCGTGAAAATAGTAACGTTTTAGTTTTGGGAGATTCCAAAGAATATCCTTAGGAAATTAGTGCATTAATTGTTGATAACCCCAGATTTTCTTTATTTTTGGATACCAGCTAAATAGTTACGATTAATCATTATATTTGTAAAACAAGCCACTGAAAATCATGAGAATTATAAAGATAAAGATACCCGATAGCGTTGAGTTGTCAGACTATGATTTTTCAATGATGATTGCTGCAAAACTTTATGAAGACAGAAAACTGTCTTCCGGTCAGGCTGCCGAAATGGTTGGTTTAACCAAGAGAGCTTTCATAGAAATTCTTGGAAAATACGGAGTTTCGTTGTTCAGCAATTCATTGGATGACCTACATTCAGATATAGCAAATGCCTAAGGTTATTATAACCGATACCACTGTTCTGATCCTGTTTCAAAAAATCAGTAGACTCGATCTGCTTAATCAAGTATATGAAGAGATCATTACTACGTCTGAAGTAGCTGCGGAATACGGAGACGAGTTACCCGCATGGATAAGAATTCAATCAGTTACCGACAAAAAATACCAGGAACTTTTGGAATTGCAGGTAGATAAAGGTGAAGCCAGTGCCATTGCACTTGCTAAAGAATATTCAGATGTATTATTATTGCTTGATGACTTAAAGGCAAGGAAATTAGCTGCTAAATTGGATTTGAAATATACCGGGACACTTGGTATTATAACAAAGGCAAAGAATGAAGGTTTAATTGATATGGTAAAACCTGTCCTGGATAAAATTCAAAATACAGATTTCAGAATATCAAACACAATACTTAAAGAATTTCTTTTGCTGAATAATGAAGACGTGCAAAAGAGATAAATCACGTATGAGCTGGTAATAATACGTGTTGGTATTTGAATATGAAGATTTTTTGAAAAAAGCACTGGTATGGTTAAGAGGCACGGTTCTATGATCGACCCTACCATTGAGAATGGGCATACAGCGGCCAATGAGATATCTCTCTCTGGCCGTTTTTAATTTTGAAGTAGTTGTAGAAAATATGTAATTTCCTGACAGAATTTGAACGATGCAGGAATCTGAAATTGTCATATACCAATCAGCTGAAGAATCTACTGAAATTCAGGTTAGACTTGAAAGCGATACTATCTGGCTTTCACAAAAACAAATGGCTGATTTGTTTGAAAAAGACACGGATACTATCGGACTTCATCTTAAAAATATATTCAAATCAGGGGAACTGGATGAAAAGTCAACTAACGGGGAATACTCTGTAGTTCAGAAAGAAGGAAACAGAAAGGTCAAGTGGAGTATTAAGCATTATAACCTGGATGCAATAATGTCAGTAGGATATAGAGTTAATTCTGTACGAGGAACTCAATTCAGAATCTGGGCCAACAAGGTACTCCGTGATTACCTGATGAAAGGATACACAGTAAACCAGGAGGTTCTGGAAAAGAAAAACGAAAAACTGAAACAGCTACAGGAAACGGTCCGGATGATAATAAACTGCTTCGGGACAAAGGAACTGTTCAGTTCTGGAACAAAGGGTTTATTTGACATTATTTCAGACTACTCCTATGCACTGGATATCCTGGATCAATATGATTACCAGTCCTTGAAAATTCCTGACACTACTGAGGAAGTTAAATACCGGCTGAGCTACATGGAAGCATAAGAACAAATCAGGAAAGCAGGAAACGTGCACGGGAACAGTGAACTGTTTGGCAGGGAAAAAGATGAATCATTCAGAAGTTCTATCGGAGCAATTTATCAGACCTTTGACGGGAAAGACCTTTATCCCGGCGTGGAGGAGAAAGCTGTCAAAAAGTAATGTCGGATGTTCATCTTGCTGAAATATATGGTTTTGAATCTCGTGCATTAATAACCCCACTACCACCTCCATCCCGACCGAAACGGCATGCTGAAATGTTCCTTCCATCAGGAGGACACGGCAAGCATGAAGATTTACGTGGACATGCATACATACAATTGCTAAGGCTACCATAAAAACTGGGGATGTGATCGAGTTATGTGCGGAAAAGCAAGGCAGCAAGGATGAAGGCCTGTTAAAGGCAGCTGAACTTTGTGGAAATGTTCCGGCATTCGTAATCAACACCAGGCCACTGGAAACCCTCCGCGGCCGGATGAACCACTCTGAGGCCTTAAAAAGCGTTTAAGTTCGGTGTTAAAATTAATACGTTTTTGAAATAATGGATGGACTTTTCTGGGGGGAGCAGAAAAAAATTCCCAGAAAGCTTGACATGTCAATTTATCCGTGATATATTTGTTGTATCAAATAATGATATATCAATCAATTATGGATTTCAAATTTGAAGAATCAATCGGATATTATCTAAACAGGGCTACAATGGTCATGCGCAACAGCTTACAGAGGGCTATTGCCAAAAAATATCCTGAGATAACCGTCGATTACTGGGTAGTTCTTAACCGTTTATGGGTCAAAGGTGGATGGAGCCAGTCGGAGCTGGCTAAACTTACCAATAAGGATAATGCCAGCATGACCAGGATACTTGATGGTATGCAGAAGAAAGGATTGATTGACCGGATGCGGGATAAATACGATCGCCGCGCACATAAAATCTATAAGACGTATAAAGGTGATCAATTGGAAGAGCCTTTAAAACAAATTGCCTACGATAATATGATGAAAGGGCTTGAGAATTTTTCCCCTGAAGAGATCGAAAACCTGAAGTCACTTCTCAATAGGATCATTAAAAATTATTAATTTTTTTAATGATATAATTGATAAAACAATAATATACCATTTTAAATTTCAGTAAAATGAAACCACCATTTTCAACCGAACAGTTCTTATCCGTATTCGAGAAATATAATACGGTTGTGTTCCCTGCCCAGATTATCCTCCTCCTGGCAGCAGTGTCAGCACTCGCCCTTGTCCATGCCCATATTAAAAACAAAAACAGGTTTATCTCCTCTGTCCTGTCCCTGTTGTGGCTCTGGAATGGAATCGTTTACCAGATGATTTTCTTTTCTGACATTAACAAAGCTGCCCTAATTTTCGGAATTATCCTGTCCTTTGAAGCAGCCCTGATCCTCTATGAAGGTCTTCTTACAGGTAGACTCACTTTTTCATTCTCATTCAAATTGAAGGATCTCACCGGATATTTTCTCATCATTTATGGCTTATTCCTTTACCCGCTAATTCATCTGCTCAGCGGCCATAACTTTCATACCACCATTTCCCTGGGCTTACCATGTCCGACTACGATCCTGACCCTGGGTTTTTTCCTGCTAAGCTCCGGGAAGTTCCCGCGCTATTTACTCATAATACCTTCTCTCTGGGCTGTTATTGGTATGAGCGCAGCCATTAATTTCGGGATATACCAGGATTTTGTGATGCCTTTAGCCGCGTTGATCTCATTCGTTGTACTCACTTTTTTTAACAGGATGCACAACAGAAAATACGTGGCAGAGAAAAATTAAACGGGAAATCAACTGAAAACTCTCATGTTCAAGACTGGAAAAGTTTATTATTTTTGCTGTGAACCAATGAACGAAACTTTACAGGACTGTGAATCTTTTATCCTGATGAGTGCCATGAGGCAAATCCTTGCGATAAAAACATCCTTCCTGAAAAGTGTCACATTAACCTGTAACAACCTGAGAAATGATCTTGACAACACTCATCTTCGGATTCCTGTTTGGTGCATTATTACAGTATGCCCACCTCAATCGATTTAATACTATTAGTGGTATGGCCACCCTTGAAGATTTCACAGTGGCAAAAGCCCTGGCTGTTGCCATCGGACTGGGTGCTATTTTATTAAATGTGGAAATCGCCCTTGGCCTGGCCTCTTTTCATGTAAAACCGTTATTACTTGGTGGTATTGTTATTGGCGGCCTGATTTTCGGCGTCGGCATGGCAATCCTGGGATATTGTCCCGGTACACTGGCTGTATCGCTCGGCGAAGGTTCCATCGATGCTCTTACCGGAATCATTGGTGGATTATTAGGCGGGGTGGTATATACCCTGGTTTTACCTTCCATTCACACCATACTCGGACCTGACCTGGGGACAATATCCCTGGCATCATTACTGGGTTCTGGTCGAATTCTCTTTTTCATCCTGGTCCTTTTGTTTGGACTTGTCCTGATATGGGCTGCATTTCGATTAGACAGAAAGGAGCATGGAAAGGATCGGAAATGGTTATATGCCGGTATTGGGCTGGCCGTACTCAACCTGGTTGTTTTTTCAAGATATGGAGCCAATCGTCCTATCGGTGCTTCGACGAGTTATCCGTATACAGCTGACTTGTTAACCGGGGTAACGGCAAATGCTTATTTTGAAAAAGTAATGAAGCCGGGTCACTGGGAACTGATTTTTCTCGGAGGTGCATTCCTGGCAGGACTGATTATTTCACTTATTAAAGGTGAATTCAGGTTTGCCCTTATCCATAGCCGTTGGGAAAAATACAAAGGTTCCTCCTCTATGAAAAGGATTATATGGGCATTTACGGGAGGCTTCATTTTGATTTTTGGTGCGAGGATGGCAGGTGGTTGTACCAGCGGGCATATCCTTTCCGGAGGGATGCAGATTGCTGTTAGCAGTTTACTTTTTGGCGTATTTGTATTCACCGGTTTACTGTTAACGGGTCGTTTCTTTTACCCCCGGAACAAATTGTGATCAACGCTGGTCGGAGAGATAAGGGATGAAAAAAGGAACAGCTGTACTGGTACTTATTTTCGCGGGCACACTTAGCTTTTTGATGCATTATAGGCAACTCGGCAAAGAGCTGATGAGTATTCATGTATGGCGTCAGACCCAGACACAATCTACCATTAACAATTTTTATGAGGAAGACTTTAACATCCTGAATCCGGCCAGGAATGAGCGGGGAGCGGGGGATGGCATATTCCGTATGGAATTCCCTCTGATGCAATGGCTTATGGCGCTCCTGTACAAAATATTCGGTTCGCATCTCCTGATAACCAGGCTGTTCATGTTCGTTACCGGTCTTTTCACTGTTACCGGTCTCTATATTTTAATCAGAGCTGTATTAGGGAGGGACTTGCCGGCAGCCATTGGTGCCTGGGCGTTTACATTTTCTCCTGCCTTCTACTACTATACGATAAATCCGATTCCTGATGTCTTTGCTTTATGTTTTTCTGTCTGGGGTCTCGCCTTGTTTTTCGCTCAGATGAAGCATCCCTCAAATTTGCGATTATTCTTAAGCGGATTATTCCTGAGCATCGGGACTCTCGTAAAACTCCCGTTCATACTTTATTACTCTGTGCCGGCTGTTTATTTTATTTTGCAGATAACGGAAAAAGGACTCTCGAGAAAACTGGTTTTAAAGGCTATTACAGTATTCATTTTTCTGGGATTACCCGCTGCGTGGTATATATATGTGATCCCTCAATGGAACAATGGCATAGTAGGCGGAATGTTGGACAACCATGCATCATTCACTACGATCATGGACTACCTGCAGCATAACCTCATCTCCACCTTACCCGAATTGTTACTCAACTATGGGGCACTTCCGTTTTTCATAGCAGGGTTCTATTTCATTGCCCGAACAAAAGCCTTTCGATCACCCGTTTTCATAATGTTAGCCATTTCAGGGATAGCGGTATTGGCCTATTTCTTCTTCGAAATTAACATGATCGCTAAAATTCACGATTATTATCTTTTTCCGTTTTATCCCCTTTTATTTCTTATTGTGGCGTATGGTGCGTATCGGCTTATTATGACAGGAAAACCCACATGGAGATATCTATCCCTCGTTTTGCTTATTTTACTGCCTGTTACGGCTTACCTGAGAATGAAAAATCGCTGGAATCCTGATTCGCCGGGATTTAACAGGGATTTGCTTGTATACAAAGATGATCTGAGGAACGCTGTTCCGGATAATGCATTGGTTGTAACGGGAAATGATATCTCGCACTATATTTTCTTCTATTACATACATAAGAAGGGCTGGGGTTTCGACGATGACGATCTACGACCGGACAGGCTTTCTTCCATGATAAATGAGGGTGCCCGTTACCTGTACTCCGATTCGAGGAAAGTGGACCGGGATCCGGCGATTATTCCATATCTCGATACACTCGTCCTTCACAAAGGGACTATAATGATATTCCGGTTGAAAGAACCGGATTAACTGTCTGATTTTTTATTGGATAGAGACTGAAATCTTGCGGACTACTTTCCCGCTTTTAACTGAAAGAATATATAATCCGGGAGTCAGTCCTGATGTTGGGATTTTCACAGTCCCGCCATTACCTGTGATTTTGCGAATGAATTTTCCTGTTGTATCAAACATCAGAATCGAAGTTTTCCGTCCTTCGGGACATTCAATCGTCATGGTTCCCTTCACGGGATTAGGGAAAACTCTTATTATTTCATTCTCTGATTCCTCAAAATTCAGATCAGTTGCATTGTTTTCCACCACAACGTCACAACCGTCCGTCAGACCACTGTCTGTAGACTTTATCCCGATCAGCGTCCTTCCCGGGGCCTTTGCTTTTATCATTCCTTCCTGGCTTACTGTGGCAATGCTTTCATCTTCCGACCACCATTCTGCCTGGGGATAGAGGGCATCTTCAGGGAGAAGCACATAATCAAGCTGAAGTGAATCTCCGGGCAGAAGTGTCACTGACGAGGAGTCTAACTCGACAGAAGTTACAGTTCCATCGGCCATGTTATCAGTGATGCTTAGTTTCGGGCTTAGCATATCCCGGACATATTCCGTGATCGTCTGATCCATCTTCAGATCACGTTTAATAATATCCTCATTTGGCCAGGGCCAGAGTGGCTGGGTAGTCAGGACGCCGTTGATGTAACGGTTATTGACATACGGGGAGGGGGACGTCTCCTGTTTGATTTTGGAAGGTCCTCCGATGAGGGCCCGTTCCGGCAGTTTTATGTCCTGGTCGGTTCCGGTAACAAAACCATAGTTGAGAGCATTTTTCCATATCACCATATCTTCGAATTCGCCGTTCCAGTGAGACATGACATGAACGGCCGGATTTGACCGGGGCAGGTCG
>DASQZP010000179.1:0-2777 GCA_035638655.1 Bacteroidales bacterium | reverse complement strand
ATCGGCTTAATTGCACTGGCTATTCTCCTGACTGTGAATATTAATGTTTTATCAGAAAAAGGTGTAATTCAATTGACCTCAAGTGATAAGGTTAGTGCAATTTCTGGCTATACAATGAAATCAGTAAGTTTAGGTTCTTGCACTTATAAACGTTGTGAGCCTGAGGGTGGAATTTGTAGCGTTAGTGGTCAGACAGTATGTCCACCCAAGCAAAGTGATATTTAGAAGCTTGATAGTTTTTTATGTATAGGATGGAAGCACATAAATATCAGACTAAAACATCTTGCTTATGTGCTTCCTCCTCAAAGTTTTATTAAAAAAGATGAGAATATTTATCATTATAGCAGGCATCTTCATGTACTCATGCCATAATCATCAGGGTTTAAAGAAAGTTCCTGAAGCGCCGGATATGGTGACTTTAAATGTTAATCCTGATTTAAATTCAAAATTATACTACTCGTCCTTCATCGACAGCATAGCGTATATACAACTCCAGACACCCGAAGGTGTACTGATCGGAAGTAATGCCCGAAAAGTTATCTTTTCGCGGAATCAGTATTTTCTTTTCGATGAAAATAAAGTATATGCTTTTAATAGCAATGGTAAATACCTGTATGATATTGGTAAAAGGGGCAATGGCCCCGGAGAGTTGAACTGGCTTGAAAACTTTACAGTGGATACTACACGAAATTCAGTAGATATCATATCACTTGCTAATCGAAAAGTTGTTCGTTACGATATTAACAACGGAAATTTTATTGATGAGTTTACAACCAAATTCTATGTTGGAAATATATACAGTCGCCGGGATGGGAACTACTTGTTATACGCAAGTTCTGCCAGTGATTCAAGCGCTGAAGAAATTGATAATTTAGTCATATATGATGCTCAGAAAGAATTTATACTAGAATCGGTTCTTGGACAACCGATCTATATGAAAAATTATCAGGGTGTGTCAAATAATGCATTTTCTAATACTGATAAAGGAGTTTTATTTACCCGTTGCTTGGACAACAATATTTATTTGATATCAGGGAATGAGGTTAGCATAAAATATAAAATAGATTATGGTCAAAAGTACGAGTTACCAACAGACAAAAAATTTTATAATAAATTTGAGGATTTAGGGCAGATTATGGATCAAACAGATTATCCCATACAATTTTCCGGGCATTTAGGCAATAAGCAAGTTCTTTACTACAATTATTTAATTCACAAAAAGCAATTTGCGGTTTTATATGACATTATTCATTCGATTTTATTAAATGGCAGGGGTATAAACGATTTTGACAATGGGCCGGACTATTTTATGATTGGTTTGTATCAAAATCAACTTATTGGCATCACAGAACCTTCTACCTTTATCCGGCATTTTAAAAAAATGCAAAAACAAATGAATAAATCCGATTGGTTGCAATATCTCAATGACCATCCTCAAATAGTCAGTATACTGGAAACGTCACATGCACAGGATAACCCGATCCTGGCTGTTTGTTATATGAAGAATAAATTTAAACCGGCAGAATAATTATGCTCTTGTTCGGCTTATTAAATTGAAATATATATAAAATTGGAAAAGCAATGCACTTAAAACCTCAAAAGCAAACTTTATCAATACTCGTTATTATTAGTTTGATTTTGGTTGTATTCAACCTCATGTTTGTTTATAAGTTCAGCCATTTAAAAAAAAAGGCGAATGAGCGTATTCTATCATTAGAAAGAAATGCCACTGAATCCTCAACATCTAATGATGAATTAAAGTCTATGGTATTTAATAACCTGCATTCAGAATCTAGTTTACTGAAACTGTTCTTAACCATACCCTTAAACGCTTCAGCTTTAAATCTGAGGATATAATCAGGAGAGCGTAATTGTTTTCTAATAATACATTATATATATATTTATTAGTTCATAAGCAAAAACAATGGTAGGGAGGAAAATATTTCATATCGCCTGTATACTTTTATACGGTATGGCAGGTTGCAGTCCGGTTAAAAATAACGATAAGGTCATTCATGACAAACAGAAGGCTGAAGTCAACCGTAACCCGGTGGAAATTTTAGTGCTGCAGCCTTCCACTTTCCGGAAAGAACAGGTAAGCAATGGCAAGATTAAAGCACGGCATAAAAGCTCGCTTAATTTTGGTATCGATGGAAGATTACGTGAAATAAGAGTTAAAAACGGTGATCATGTAAATAAGGGTGAAGTAATTGCCATCCTTGACCAGGAGAAGATGAAACAGGCATTGAAACAGGCAAGCCTGCAACTTGACCGGGCAAGGCTTGACCTTATGGATCTAATGATTGGACTTGGATACCAGATCGAAGACAGCGCCAGTGTTCCTCAAAATATATTGAAAAACATCGAGCTCCGTTCGGACTATACGAGCGCTCAAAATAATCTCCAGGATGCGCGAATCAATCTGAAAAATACTGAACTGCGTGCTCCTTTCAGTGGTGTAGTAGCAAATATCAGACACAAGGTTTTCGAACAGGTGAACACGGCTGAAGATTTTTGCACGATCATCGATAATTCGGAGTACGAGCTGGCTTTTATGGTGCTTGAGACCGAAATCGGGGATGTTAGCCTGAACAAGCCGGTCAGGGCAAGCCCTTTTTCAAGAAAAGATGAAGTGTTTGAAGGTAAGGTTACCGAAATCAATCCTGTGGTAGATGAAAACGGACTGATACAGGTGAAAGCACTGGTAAGAAACACCAAACACCTGATGGAAGGTATGAACATGAGGGTAAGCATGATAACGGATATCCCCGATAAAC
>DASQZP010000178.1:0-2782 GCA_035638655.1 Bacteroidales bacterium | reverse complement strand
CACCCATTTCATCAACTGTATTTTGGTAATAGGAGCACACCAAATCGGTAAACCAATTTACGGAGTTCCCTGTTGAAGAATACCCCAGTTTAATATCAAAGCCAGTGTTGGTCATTTTGCCAATGTTTTCATAAGGAAGGTTAGCACCTGAAACGGAAGGGTGGGTATAATCGATATTTAGTACATTGGTACGTTTATCCTGGTAATAATCCACCGCCAGAGAAAATTTTCTGAGCATTTCCAATTCCACTCCAACATCCAGTTTGTTTGACTGTTCCCACTGGTAATCGGAATTTGCAAGCATTCCTGGTTGGATACCACTATACCAATCCCATCCTGTACCTAAGGGGAATCCACCTCCACCACCATAGAAGTGGGCAAACGGATACCTTCCATTCAGGTACCTGTTATAACCTGTAATCCCATACGATGCTTTCAGCTTGGCAAAGGAGAACAGCTTGCTGTCTTTCATAAAACCTTCGTTTGAAAAAACCCAGGCTGCTGATGCAGCAGGAAAAAATCCGTAACGTTTTCCCTCCGCGAAATGATCGGAACCATAATAACTTGCCACAAGTTCAAGCAAATAGGTTTTCTTGTAAGCATATTGAAGTCTCGCTCCGAAATTGTTAACCGGATAAGGGGTTAAGTCAGTATTTGCAAGGTACTGGCTTTCGCTTTGATAGCGGGCTAAAAAGTTCAAATCACTACCAGCAGTTTCGGGCATATCATAAACAACATCAGCACTAAAAATGGTGCTACGGGTACTGGATGCACTGCTCCAGGTATTATACTGGGTAGGTTCGCGATAAGTATAATATTCATAATTGTCGCCAACTCCCGGAGCAATTTGTTTAGCCTGAAAATACCTCCAGCTTCCATCGGAGTTGTTTGCCCCATTATCGATTACATAGTTCAAATCAGCAGACAGGCCATTCGCTATAAAATCAAATTTTTGATTAATACGGAAACCGGCATTCAAGAAGTTGTCAATTGAATTATTTCTGCCTGATGTCTCGATCATAGCCACCGGATTATTTAACAGCAACGATGTGCCGCCATAGCTGCCATCCGGATTTTTCACATTAAATGCATTGGGCGGCAATGCAAAAATGGCGTCCCAAATTTCACCGGTGGAATAGGCAGGAACAGCGCTCTTATTTATACTTCCGGCAAGGTCCATTGAAAACCGGGTATTTTTCGAAACATTCAAATCAATATTCGACCGGATATTTAACCGGGTGAGGTTGGCATTCGAATTCATGTCGGGATTTTTAGGTTTGTACATCCCGTCATTATAAAGTAATCCAACATTCACATAATATTGAATAAACTGTGATCCTCCCTGCACTCCAAGAAGTGCTCTGGAAACATTAGAGAAATCTTTCAAAACCTGGTCTTTCCAGTTAACATCCGGATTCCTGGGAGTGGTTCCCGCTAATGTGATGTCCTGCTTTGTGTATTTTGGCTGGAAACCATCAGCTGTCGCTGCCTGGTTATACAACGTCATATAGTTGGCCGCATCCAAAACGTTAAATGTATTTACCGGCGACTGAATACCTGATTGAATCGAAAACGTAATTTCTCCTTTTTTATTCATTCCCCTTTTAGTGGTAATCAAGATGGCGCCATTTGCTCCTTTCATACCATACAACGCCAGGGCTGAAGCATCTTTCAACACCGAAACGGATTGAATTTCTTCCGGTGTAATGTAAGTCATATCTCTCTCAAAGCCATCGATGATAACCAATGGAGCTGCATTCGCCCCTCTGATACGTAAAGTAGGTGAATCATGACCAGGTTCGCCTCCTCCCTGAGAGAGAAACAGGCCGGGCAGCTTTCCATAAAGAGTGCTTGCAAAATTGGTCACTGAGCTTTTGTTGAGTTCATCCCCATCAATGGTGGAAATAGCTGATGACAAAGTAGCTTGTTGCTGCTCACCATATGCAATGTTGACGTTGCGTTGAATAGTGTCCTTATTAATCTTGATTGAATCCGATTGCGCCCAACCCTTCAATACAAATGTTAACAGAATAATAAGGAACGTAAATATGCTTTTGTATTTTTTCATGATATTCACTTATTAATGCTTTTAAAATTTGGTTAATAGCCAGGGTTCTGGTAAAGTCCCGGAGTATTGCTAACCCAATCGTTATGGAAGGGATGGAAATAATACTTGTCCTCGAAAATATCTTCCCAGCCAATTTTATATCGTGAAACAACACCATCGTTGATAATTGCTCCAACCATTGTCAGATTCAAATCAGCTCCTTCTTTCCATCTTCTAAGATCGAAATACCTGTTACCTTCCAAAAAGAACTCAACCTTTCGTTCATACTTGATGGCATTGTGAAATTTCTCTCTTGGTGTTCCTCCGGCATAATTGGTTTCATCGTATGCAGGCATCCCTGAACGTGATCTGACCCTGTTCAGGTACTCTATGGCTTCAGCCGTTGGTCCATCATTGTATTCGCTCAACGCTTCGGCATACATGAGATAGATGTCTGCCAAACGAATAATTGGATGAACCGGAGTATAGACGATTGCAGAACTGGCTCCCAATTCTTCATTAACAAATTTTCTCACCATAAAACTGGTTTTAAAATCACTCCAGTCACCGTGTGTTCTGTCGGCCACATCTGGGTCGATATCGAAATTAATAAGCTTATCATTATAACTTTCGCCAAACTTTGAACCGTGATAAACCACATTCTGATAAAAGCGGGGGTCCCGGTCTTTCCAGTATTCCTGGTCATTATAACCAGCTTCGATTCCTGCTGATGAA
>DASQZP010000177.1:0-16796 GCA_035638655.1 Bacteroidales bacterium | reverse complement strand
ACCCGGGTAAATCAATTGTTATCTCAAATGAATCGTTGGCATCAATTACATCGGCTTTAGGAATATAAAATCCCGTTTCACCCAAGTTCAGATCCGGATAACTTTCAAATGAAGTCAAATCATCATATATACGATTTACTTTTTTCTGAATTTTACTGAATGGATCGGTTGATGGAAAGCGTGTCGATTTTCTCATAATACCGCGTCTCTTTTTGATGTAATATTATCTATATTGCTCATTATTTTCGCCTTTATCATTAGTTATATACAAAATTAATACTATAGTATATGTAAGTGCTCATTTTCTGTATTTTGTAGACGATATTAATAATGTTTCGCAGGGAGATACCTTACAAAGTATATCTGATCTCTAATATGATTTTGATCAATAAAACAAGTTATATAGTTAAAATTAAGTTTTATGAAATGGATTAAGGACGTAATACTCGATCTTATTGTAACTGTAGCTATAATTATAGCAGTATTACTAAAATTGAAGTGGTTATTTTACATAATCATTGCCTACACGGTATTAATGTTACTGGCAAAAGCAATGGTTCTTTTAGGAGACAGCTTTCTTCAACTAATGAAAAAAACATCTACAGACGCTCCGTTATGGTTTAGTAATCTCTTATATGCTATTAACGTGGTAATACTTATCACTGGTGGATTGTATTATACCGGTGCTGCCTGGGCACTCATTTGGATTCTTTCCTTTATAACTCATCTGAAAACACACAAAAAAGAAAAGTCAAAAACGAAATAACTACTTATTATTCCTAAAAAAGGTGAATTTATTTTATTTATTCATGGATAAGATTTTATGTATCTTATGAAGCTAATAGTTAAATCAGGAATATAAATAAGTAGTCTTTTGAGTGATCAGAAAATAATTTTCTCAATGGTTGGGGTGAGTAAAATTTACAAACCCAACCGACAGGTTCTAAAAAATATAAACCTCTCTTTCTTTTATGGTGCTAAAATTGGTGTTCTCGGCCTGAATGGTGCGGGTAAAAGCACACTTCTAAAAATAATTGCCGGTTTGGATGATGATTATCTTGGCAATATTTCCGCACAAAAAGGCATTACTTTTGGGTACCTTCCCCAGGAACCTTATCTGGATCCCAATAAAACAGTTAAAGAAATAGTTGAGGAAGGCATTCAGGATACTGTTAATCTTGTTAAAGAGTATGAATCCGTAAGTGCACAATTTGCAGAACCGGATGCCGATTTTGATGTATTAATAGCTAAACAGGCAAAACTTCAGGAAAAAATTGAGCATTTGAATGCCTGGGATATCGACAGTAAACTTGAAATGGCCATGGACGCTCTTCGCTGTCCTACCGGTGATACCCCTGTTACTGTATTATCTGGTGGAGAACGTCGTCGCGTAGCGTTAAGTCGTTTGTTATTGAAAAAACCTGATGTTTTGCTTCTTGATGAGCCTACAAACCACCTTGATGCTGAATCTGTTGCATGGCTTGAACATCATTTGTCTGGATACGAAGGCACCGTAATAGCCGTAACACATGATCGCTATTTTCTTGATAATGTAGCCGGATGGATACTCGAATTGGATAGAGGGGAAGGTATCCCCTTTGAAGGTAATTATTCATCATGGCTGGAACAAAAGTCGAAGCGTTTGGAACTTGAAGAGCGTCAGGAATCAAGGCGGCAGAAAACTCTTAAACAAGAGCTGGAGTGGATTCACAGTAATCCCAAAGGCAGGCGTACTAAAAGCAAGGCACGAATAACGGCATATGAGAACCTGTTGTCGGAACAACAGGAAAAACGCCGTGAAGACATGGAGATTTATATACCACCGGGTCCCCGTCTTGGTACCAATGTATTGAACGCCAATCATGTGAATAAAGGCTTTGAAGATCGCCTTCTTATTGAGAATATGAATTTTGATTTACCTCCCGGGGGCATAGTGGGAGTTATCGGGCCAAACGGAGCTGGTAAAACGACCTTATTTAAAATGATTACCGGAGAAGAGAAACCTGATTCGGGCCAATTTACCATTGGAGAAACCGTCAAGCTTGGTTATGTAGATCAAAACCGTCCTTTAAATCCTGAAAACTCAATTTGGGAAGAAATATCAGGAGGATCAGATCTCATAACATTAGGGAATAAAGAAGTTAATTCCCGTGCTTATGTTGCCCGTTTTAACTTCAGTGGAAGTGATCAACAAAAGAAAGTAACAGAATTATCGGGTGGCGAACGGAACCGCGTACATCTTGCTAAAATGTTAAAGGAAAGTTCAAACCTTCTCCTGCTCGATGAACCGACAAACGATCTGGATGTCAATACCCTGCGAGCACTTGAGGAAGCTATATTACAATATGCCGGTTGTGCTGTCATAATCTCCCACGATCGATGGTTTCTTGATCGAATTGCTACACATATACTTGCATTTGAGGGTAATAGCCAGGTTTACTGGTTCGAGGGTAATTTTCAGGAATATGAATCGAATCGTAAGGAACGACTGGGTATTGATGAAGATCAACCGCACCGTTTACAATATAAAAAGCTTACAAGGGACTAATAAGATATTACTTGGTTTACTGTGTACTGATAATTTAAAAGACCCGTTCCATTTATAAGGAAACGGGTCTTTTTCTCTCCCCCCTCAACATATGCCATACAATCAAAATAGAAGAACTACACTTTTAGTGTATTCATTCTCCACCTGCTTCGGTTCTCATTTTTTGTCGTGCCTCTTTAAGCATTTCCGGAGTCGATTTAAATGATTTTTTCATACGATCCGGTATACTCGGTTCCAATTCAGCTTTTATCAAAACGACCAGTTCTCGTTGTTTATACTGCTTTGATGTATAACCGAATAAATAGCGTAATCCAAAGAACCACGGCGGTAAATCTTTCAAAAATGGGATACCTTTGCGAAGATTAAGGGTTTCAGTGTTATATAATCCGGCGATAACCGTAGACTCTCCACTCAACATGGTTATATCTGATTCTGCTGTCTGTTTATTGACAATAGTGCTTATAGGGTCGGGTTGTGCGGTAGAACGTTCTGCATGTATTTGCATGTAAATGAAGGTAGTATCATTTTGTTTGATAATGTGTGGGGTTACAGTAAGAATTGTACCAACACTGAAAAATCGATCAATGACATTACCGGCAAAATCACGTTGTTTGATCGAAAAATCCTGGCCAACCTGTATATGCCCTTCCTGCCCGTCCAATACCTTAATTGAAGGTTTTGCAAGAACTTCACCCAGGTTACTGGCTTCAAACGTATTAAATAAGGCATTAACTTCGACCCCTGTATGCCCTAATTCCGGGATGTTTATACTGCCACCAAATAGTTGCTGTGATACATTTTGTGCCGCTTTTTGATTAATATCGATATTAACTATACCGTTGTGCAGGGTCTGCCAGTCAATACCCAGTTCCCGTAATACTTCTTTGTTACCTTCAAAAAAAGTAGCTGAAATAATTACTCCCCGGGTCTTTGTAGTTGCAAGTGGGGGTTCCTCTTTTTTACTTTCAGCTACCAGATTTTCAGGAGTTTTAGTGATTTCATAATAATCAGGATGTTCAACTATCTGAAGATTATTCAATTTAGCTATGTATTTTAATGCTTCTTTCCAATACATCGATGGTAAACTAACTCCTAATGGTCCGGCAGCATCTGAATGATTATAAATAAACTTATGTGCAAATTTTTGTGCAAAAGTATTCAGAATATCTACTGCCTGTGTAAATGTCATATTCTTACTCAGAGTTATAATTTCGTCAGGATTGGTATATTCTCTGACAGGCTGATCCGTATTGTCTTGTGCGAATACCCTCGTTACAAATATCCCCATTACCCCCTGAATAAGAATAATCAATAAAAATAAACGAATATTATATAGTCTACGACTTTTCATTATTGAACCTCCAACGTGATTTTATCGATTATTCCACCCTTATTTAAATAAAAGGTAGCCGTTTTATTTTCCATATCTATTGATTGAATGGACCCCAAATAAACTTCATCTCCAACTTTTAAGCTTTTAATTTTACCATTTTGATCTACCAGGTAAGCGACATCTTTACTAACACTTATTAACCTGCTATCATCGATGTTTGGTAAATTTTTTGTATTTGGTTCTATAGAGTGGAGCAAAGGATAAAATGGATTAAAAGTGTCCTCACTATAATTTTTATTAAACGTTAGTGAAGTATTATTAAATTTTAAATCTCTATTGTAATAGCTATTCAATTCGAAGGTAAAATGGACTTTATTATCCCCTCCGTTTGTCACCGGCTCAATGATAAGTTTATCAACTTTGTTTATCGGCCGGCTGTTTTCTATGGAATTCAATAAATTATATAAATATCCATAATAACCTTTGCCATTGATTCCAACTCTGATAACCCCATAATTATCATGGATAGTTGAATCCATAAGTGTAAAATTTATTTCTGTATAAGCTTTATCCGTACTGGTACTGCTCAAAAAACCATAAACGTCGTCAGCATCTAACGGTGGTGGCAGTATCTTATTAAAATTATTAAGCTTTTTATCTGCTTTTTTATACTCTTTATAGGTATGATCGTATTTATTTGCGATAGCCTGATAATTGACCAGTATCTTATTTTCAACCATCAAATCATCTTGCAATTTATTTATACTTGTTATTTGCGTTAAGTATAAATAACCCCATCCAACTGCGTTAATAGCAACCATGACTACTAACAATATTATAGAATTTCGTATGGCATATGACATTTTACATTTCCCCCATGCTTAGATTTAACCTCTCTTACCCAACTGATGATACTTCAATCAATTATTTTGCTTTGGTAGCTATCTCTTTTATTGTTGATACATCCGATTTATTACTATTTTTTGTTCTTATATAAATAGTAAACTTGTATGCTATTGTTTTTCTTATTTTTGATACGGAAACTTTTTGTAGTTCCGAATTTTTAAATACATTTGCGATATGTGGTATACGATCCCTGTACAGACTGAACCCCTGAAGAATGATACCAGATTTAACAGATCTCATATTGGTTATCCAACAACTATTAATATTTTTGAAGCCATTGTTCAGTAAGGTTAGAATTTTACTCCAGTCGCCCGAGCCCAAGCTAAGATCAGAAATCTCGTTCAATCTATTATTTATCTCATCCAATTTTTCCGAAAATTGATTCGATTTAAAAACAATCGGACTTAGATCGCTAACCAATGCTTTTGTTCTGGAAAGTTCGGTTCGCAGATTATTGATAGCACCCTTATGTATTTGATACCTGTTATTTAAAATCACCGGACTCATAGCTATTAACAACAATAATAATAGACCATGCCATCTAAGTTTTAATACTTTTTGTCGTTCTTTAACATGTTTGGGCAAGAAGGAATAATCCTTAAAATAATTCGATGTATATCCTGCTGCAGCCCATGCCATTCCTATGGCAGTTGTAAATGGTGCTATTGCCTCTTTCATATTTGAATCAATTTCAAATTTCTTCTCATCAAATATGAAATCATCAATTTTTATATCCGGGAAATTTTCTCTTAAATACGTAACAGCACGATCTCCAAGCACATTATTTACAAGAATCAATCGATCAATATTAGGAATCTCTCCAGTATCAATTTGCCATAGAATTTTACTAAATATGGTGTTCATGATTTGTGGTGAATTGCTACCTTTATTAATAACAGGTGGTATCGCCCAGATATCATTACCACGAAGAAATACCAATCGCATCGATCTGCTTCCCATGATTATAATCCCGGTCATCTCCAATTCTTTTAACTCGTAATTAGTCTTGACCAGCCCAACCATGGCCGATTCTTCAGGTAATATTTCATTAATAAAAACTTTACCCGAATAATAAGCCTGTCCCTGATCTATTAAATCTAACATAGTTAGTTTGGAATCCGTAGATGCTATGACCAAAGCACCATCTTTACGCTTTTCATATCGATATAAATGATCGGAATCTTCAGCACCATATACCGATTCAAGACTTGTATTAATTGCTTTCTCTAATTCTTTCTTTTTCAGGTTTTGATAATTTTGATCACGCATTATTTGAAAAAGGGTGGAACCAGCCTGTATATTTGCTCCCAGCACTACTTTTTTTCTGTTTATATTTGACAAAAGATTATAAACAAGTGTCTCATTATTTTGTATTTCCGTCATTTCCGGATCATTGGTCAAAGTCAATAAATCGGTCTCTTTAATGACTTCTTTACCATTTTTATAACTTTTTTTGCCTGAGCCATTTTCTTCAAAACCAAATATTGAGTCCGATCTTTTTTCTTCTGAATTAGATTCATTCTTATATATACTTTCAGAATCAACTAATGTGACTCGATCCAGTTGAAGTAATTTCAGTTTTTTGTGTTCTTTTTTTATTTTAGCGACTCTAATTACTTCTCCGTCCAGAGCCAACCCAACAAATACATTATTTTTCAAAACAGCACCCCTTTACTTTTTATTGAACATAACTTAAAAGATCCTGCAAACGCTTTTTATTATTAGCGTGATTCATAGCTTCTTCTCTGGATATCTTCCCTTCTTCATACAATCTTTTCAAATCTTGTTCCAATGTATGCATACCCGTACTACTACCTTCCATCAACATTTGGTAGATTTCTCCAATATTATTATTGCGTATTGCTGCTTTTACTGATGTTGTTGTTAACAACACTTCTTTAGCCAATACCCTTTTTCCATCCAGACTTTGTACTAATTTCTGACTTATTACACAGGTAAGTACATCGGCCAGGCGATTTCGAACCCGATTTTGTTCAGCCACCGGTACCTCGCCAAGTATCCTTTCTATACTCTCAATAGCTGAGGAAGTATGTAGTGTGCTAAAAGTTTTGTGACCTGAATCCGTAATCTCCAAGGCCGTCATTATTGTCTCCGGATCACGTAATTCACCAATCATTATGATATCGGGATCCTGACGAAGTGACTGCACCGCCCCTTCTTTAAATGAAGGGACATCACGACCAACTTCACGATGCCTGATTATGGATCGAATTGGTGTGTGTATTAATTCCACGGGTGATGCGATAATAACAATATGAGAATCGACAGTACGGTTATTGGCATCAATAATAGTATCAAGTGTTGAAGATTTACCGGAACCTGTAATGCCGGTAACCAGGCTCATTCCATACTTATAATACTTTAGACTCAATGCCCTGGCTACTTCGTTGTGCAAACGTAAATCTTTAAATGGTCGAATAACATTATCTATGCGTCGCATATTTAATGCAAGGTGTGAGAGATCGAAATACATATCAGCACGAAAGCGCTGGGCATTTTCCGAAAATTCGTTAATCGTATACGAGAAATCCAGATTCCTGTTTTTTAATAGAATCGCTCTCTGCTGTGGCATCAATAAATTATGGAGAAGAAAATTCGTTTCCATTAATTGATAATGATCACCATTTATAACCGGTTCTTTCACACCATATATTCGATACCAGATTTTTCCATGGCAGCCTGGGCCCCCTAAATCAATGTCAGATGCTTCCAGATTTGCCATTTCCAGCAAATAACTATCAAGAATCTCGCGCAATCGTATTCTGACATCTTCTTTTTCATTCTCAATGATTTGACCAATTCCTTGATGCAATTCTAATCCGCTGATAGTTTTTGGTAACTTTGCTATCATTGGTTCGATCAAATCGTGTACACTTAATATCTCAGATTGAATAGACATAACTCTCCTTGTGTATCTATTTATCCCCTATTGTAAATCATACTCATTAACCCAATGTTGTAATCAGAACGATTGTTCCGCCGGCTCTATCAGTCTTTATTCGTACACCTTCATAATTTTAAATACAGCACCCGGTTTTAATATTCGATCGGCTGCTAATCTTGCATATCCCACACTTTTGCTGTTATAATTAATGTCGACAGTTCCGGTTATATTTATATCGATATAATGATCCGGATTATCTGATCCTACCAGTACAGCTCCATCAATAAGTGGAGTACCGGCGCCCCCAAATTTCCAACCGTCTTCAAATATTACTAACCCATGAAAAATAAAATTACCATTGATATCCAGGGCACCGCTCAAATCAAGATCCCCACTTGATCTAACGATCATTATACCATAACCTTCAGATAAACCACCAGCAAGTTTAACATAACTATCAATAAAAAAAACACCTGGATTTTTTTCTGAACCTAATGTCCCTTTATAATTACCACTTGGTATAAATTTTGTTAAGGGATTATCGGCCAGTTCATTGATTAAATCAGTATAAGTTGTGAAATCCAAATCATTTACATCAATGCTGGGGGTTCCACCGGTCCCATATATATTATCCTTATTTTTATCTGCTAATACAACGTCCCTGGATGTTTCATCAGGCACAATCATACCCGGTAATGCATTTGTTGAATCATCAGGATTATCGTGATCATATCCATTAATTGCGTATGTTCCGTTACCCGTATAACTGAAATTGTTATTATAAATACCAAAAGCAGCCATAATATTAGGAATAGACGATTTTTGATATTGTTTTAACCATGCAATCACTTTTGTATTTTGGCCATCCAGTGATGCTTGTGATGTCAGTTTCAATGTGTCTGTATTCACATCCTCTATCAAAACACTTGCTATGCCTTTATCGAGCGTTACCTGCCATGGACTCGAATTGTTCCGAAAAGCCGGATCCGCTTCTAACTTTGCAATTGTGATATCAATAGCCGCATTTGCCAGATTCCGTGCTTGTAATTCATTGGCATAAAATGCGCTCCTTTGTATGGTTTGCAGTTGCTTTTTTTGAATATTCATCTCCAGTAAACCAAAAACAATAATCATCCCCGTACAAATTATTAATAATGACCTTCCCATTTATATTCCCCCCTTTTTCACACAATTTATTATATTATTGAATATTCCATGGTTGAAAAACCTTCTGCCAGGCCGTCTCATTATACTTACCATCAATCGGTTCCGCTCCCTGACAAACAACTTCCACCTTAATCTTTTTTGCATTTAATGTATTTAAAACAACATTATTAGCATTATCTAATAGTGTTATATCAAATTTCACAACAACCATATTAATATCTGTAGTTACCCCATCAACAATTCGTGTTAACATAAAATCATTGGGATTAACTGATTCAGGAACTGATTGTGTCGGATTGAATTTCCAGGTAACCAAGTTAACAGTGCCATCATTTCCCAAATCACTTTTAAAAGTAATTTCATTCTTATTTGCACTGACGATGGCCGCGCCAGTAACCCCATAACCCATTTTTCGAAAATCATAACTGACCACTTCTGCAACATTATTGATATTTTCTTTTATTATCTGGTCGATTGTTACATCCGATGAATTTAGTACCACTCTGGAATTCGTTGAGAATACTGCCAATAACAAAATCGCACCAATGGCAAAACTCATAATTGTTGAAATATTCATTCCTTATCCCCTATCACTGTTGATTTTCCATTTCTTCATTTTGAATAAAATGTCTTGATAAACGTAAACTTGACGGTATCCTGCATACTATTACTAAACACACTCACTGTCATCCTTTTATGCGTAGTTTGTGTGGCAGAATGTTGATCCAGAGAAGTATCATTAACATAATCCACTTTTACACTTGTCGTATAAATTTCATGTTCTGTTGTATCGATTCGTGAATAATTGTTATAATCATCAAAATCATTAAATGTCTTACTATTCTCCCCGGTTTCAGGGGCCAATGGTATTGAAAAATCAATAGGTATATCCTGAGGTGACTTCCCCCCTGTTTCCGATTCATCAAAAGCCTTGAGTCGGGCACTGTCAATAATATTTTGGGCTAGGGCTATAGCAGTATAATCTAACTCGGATTGTACCTGCAAACGTCCGCTTGTTCCCATGAAACTATTCACGTTAATCAGAAGAATGGAAAATATGACTATTGCTCCCATTAATGTTATTAATTCTGATTTGTCGAACATATCTTTACTCCTCAGTAATCTATTCGTTTATCTTGGTAACTATCATCAATCGTCTACTGTTACGGTAGCCACTTCCTTAAGTGTTGTGATCCCTTCTTTAATTCTTTCTCTACCCGAAGCTCTTAATGTAAGCATACCATCTTTTATAGCCTGTTCCCGCAGTCGCTCTTCATCAATTTCATTACCTGAATCCAGGATCAAATTTTTAATTTCCTTCGTGAAGTAAAGCGCCTCCATGATGGCTAAACGTCCCTTATACCCATGATTACATTTTTTACAACCAACAGCTCTGTAAAAAGTAGTTTTCTCTATCTCCTGATCTGTAAAACCCAGATTTCTGGCCGCTTCCGGGTGTAAATCGGTTACTTCTTCCTTGCAATGATCGCATAAACGCCGCACTAACCTTTGAGCCATCACCAGGTTTACAGCATTGGCAATTAAAAAAGGTTCGACTCCCATTTTATATAACCTTGATATTACACTTGGTGCGTCATTAGTGTGTAACGTAGAAAAGGTCAGGTGTCCGGTATTCGCCAGTTTGATAGCTATTTCTGCAGTTTTAAGATCCCGTATCTCCCCAACCAGGACTATATCCGGATCGTGTCGCAAAATTCCTCTCATCGATTGATCAAAAGACATATGATGGTTGATCTTCAATTGACGAGCGCCATTTATAATGTACTCCACCGGTTCTTCAACTGTCAGTACATTTTTAGTTGAATCTATAACCGTATATAGAGACGCAATTAATGTGGTAGATTTACCACTACCGGTTGGTCCCGTTATAATTACGATCCCTGATGGTTTATTAATTGCCTTGGTGAAATCTTCATATGCTTTTTCCTGTAAACCCAATTCTCTGAGATCAGTAATAACCATCCGATCGTCAAGCACCCTAATCACGACAGATTCGAACTTTCGTTCAAATTCTTTTCCTACGATCGGCATAATTGAAATACGAAATCGTATATTATTGGAATCTATATTTCGCTGAATGAATCCATCCTGCGAGCTGTCTCTCTCGAAACGATCTACATTCTTTGATTTATCCTTTATAACGGCAGCTATAGCTTCCGGTTTAACATTCTTTTGCGTCAGCCATATTTGCAATTTCCCATCCAGACGAAAATAAATATCGGTCGTAGTTAATCCACTTGGTATCACATGAATATCACTAGCGCCTTTATGCACAGCTTCAACCAGCATCCCTTCAACAAGAGAATTCAACAAACTCTGGTTTATCTCTGCATCGATTTCTTCTTCATTAATTTGGTCTTCATTATCATCGATATCGGTATGCGTATATTCAATTTCTTCCAGGATATTGAGATAATCATTCTTTTGATGAAAAATCCTGTCAACCAGCTCTTCAAATAGTTCTAATCGACAATAAGCTATTTCTAATTGTTTGAATGGAAGCCTGGAAGCCAAATCAGGAATTTCAGGATCTGTAGGATCGGCCGCTGCAAGAACGATCATATTTTTAGTTGCGGAAAAAGGAATAACATTCAGATTAAGCAGTTTATGAATAAGATCCTTAGGTAACTGTTCAATTATGTTCTCTATATTTTCAATGATATCATCAGTTATACTACCATCGCTAATGTCAATTTCCCGAAATGCAAAAACATCCGATATAGCCTGCATTACAAGATGATGATCCAGACCTAAATCTTTGTGCAATATTTGCCCTAGTCTTCTCGGCGACCTGTCATGATCCTCCATTTGGATTTTCATAACCTGCTCGAGTTGATTACCATTGATAATCCCCCGGCTTTTCAATATTTCCCCAATATGTCGCCTGGTATCAACTTTTGACATACCTAAATTCCTTTTAACAATATTTATGTACCCATTATATGAGGTTGAATGATTGCTGTTTCAGAAGAAATAATGGTTATTACTGTTAGAACAACCAGAATGAATAGATTTACAAAAAGATTGATGATCTCAATAGTCGATTCCATCTTGTATGTAGTCTGGACTTCATAATAATCGGCCAGTTGCTTCGCATTATCTCTTAGTGCACCTGATTCAGCACCCAATCTGAAACGGGATAAAGCCGTCCGTGTGAAAACGCCTGAACTTTCTAGCGCTTCAACCAACCCCATTCCTCCTTTTAACATATTCTTTATTGCAAATACTTTGATTTGTTTTTCCATATATGAATTACGGCACGCTTCAGCGGCAATACGTATAACTTCTATGTTCTGGCCGGAACCACTATAGAGTGTATAGAACACACGGGAAAAAATTTCAATACTTGTCTTATGCATCAGATCTCCAATCACGGGTAATCTGATCAATACTTTATCCATCCATAATTTTCCGGATGGAGTACGTACATAAAAAACTAAAAAGGCCATAGGTATGATGGCGCCTAAGACGATAATCATCCAATAATCCTGAAGTATATAACTAAAATCCAATGTAGCCGAAGTCATTGGCGGTAAAGTAATTTTCATTTTTAAAAACATTCTGGCCATTTTGGGAAAAATGTATCCGACATAAAACAAGACAACACCGATAACAGCCAGGACATTAATAGATGGCATGAATAATGTTCGGCGCAGATTCTTTTTAAAAGTAGCATCTCTTTCAAGAAATTTGGCTGTACTTTCAAAGACCAGTGCCATGTTACCACTGGTTGAGGCTACGCTTAACATATATGCTGCAAATTTTCCAAAAACATCCTGATGCTTACCGTATACCTCCCACCCCTCTTTTCCATCTTTTAAATCTTTTTGAATTTGACGAATAGTCTCTTTCATTCGCTTATTGGCAATATCTTCATATAGAAGATTCAATATTTCATCATACGTAAGCTGCTGCTTAAGCAAATCTGCTGATAAGCGCATGAAAGTGACAATATCTTTTGTCGGCACTCTGCCCTTGAAATTAATTAATTTCTTTTCAACACGTATTACATTATATCCTAATTTAATGAGAGCCTTTTCGACCTCTACTTTACTGTAGGCTTCTTGTTCACCCGTAATTACTGATTTCCCGGGACGTTGTGCCTTATATATAAATGTCTCTTTGGTAATTAATTGCTTAACAGTGAGCTTTTTGGCTTTACTCAGTCGTTTAATTTTATTACCTGCTTCTCTTTTGTTGGCAGCTTCAAATTCACCCTGTGTAAGACGCCCGTCAGCCGTAACCCCCTGAAACCTGAATTGTGACATAATAATACCCAATTATGCATTAATGTAATTAATAGAATCTTTAGATTAACCCCATCATTCAAATTTGACGTACCCTAAATATTGAATGAAATATCTGTGAGAGGCACATGAAGAATCCCCCCTACCATTCTTCACGTGCACGAATCTCACATAACTTACAAGTTCACCTCAACCATATTATGGTAACCGATAATTATAGTTACGGAGCGGGAGTTGTTGTTGTATTTATAGATGATTTTGTCCAAAGCACTGAATTCTTTAATACTTTAACTTCCAGATATCTTGTAGTAGTATTAAAAGTTGCTTCCGTTGTTATAGATCCATCCACACCTATTACCGGCAAGGTACTATTATAATCAGATTCACTCGAAGGATATGCACGAACCAGAAAATTATCTTTAGTTGGGGTAGTAATCTGATAGGTACCATTATTGTTTATAGCATAATCACCAGTCTCATTTACTGCATTAGAAGCAAAATTTATATTAGAAAAGGTGATATTTGTGAAATCATTACCGCCGCCGGCTAACATTGTTGGTTTAATATACCAACCCTGTGCTGCGGTGGCGATAGATAACATATCCTGCCTAACGGCGTCACGATTAGCATTTTCAGCCGAAGAACCAAATACATTAATAGCCACAACTGTAGCTACACCTACAAGAATAGTGACCAATATTACGAGTAACAATTGCTGTTGACCCATGACAAACCTCCATTATATTTGTTTTTTTGTTAGAATAGTATTTAGAATTTATTTCTAAATTTTACCCCAGATAACAATGACTATATTATACTATTATTATTTTTTGTATACATATTATCATATATTTTTATCACTAAATCTATTTTATTAATATCATATTTTATAATCAATTATATTATACATTTCTAATTAATTATGATTATTTGATATATTATATATGTATAATATTATTTTATATCTGTTCATTATATATCTTAGTACACATTAAATATTTTATAAATAAGATTTTAGTACATTAGTTAATTACAATATTCATTTGATATTTTTAATGTTATCTATTTATATATGCCAGAAGGCTTTGCAAATCCAGGGATATAGGGCCATATCATAACCTGGACAACTTCAAAACCGTATCATATTAGCCATATCAGTGATTTCGAAGTAATGTAAATGCGGTTATTGGGCAAATGAGCAGTTTTACATAGCCTTTTGCTAATAATTATTTTTACTCTTGAGGTATTGGGTAATTATTTGTACAAGAACCTTTTTATTGACAAAAAAAGGGCTTGTCATTTCTGACAAGCCCTTTTTAATTTATTTAAAGCTTACATTATCCTATCAATATTCGATCATAATACATTTATAGACGATTTTGCAAAGCCTTCTTCTAATTTCCACCCTGCATCTTTTCTCTCTCTGATTTTAACAATTCTCTTGATGTTTTTTTCTCCTGTGTCATTCTGGTCTTCAAACCAGGATCAATGGTTGCCTTTAGAATGATTACTAACTCTTTTTGAGAATATTGCTTCGAAGTGTAACCGAATAAATATCGTAGTCCGAAAAACCATGGTGGCAAATCCTTTAAAATCGGTATGCCTTTTCGAACTTTATCCGTCTCAGTACTATATAAACCGGCAATAACAGTGGATTCTCCACTTAGCAACATAACATCTGAGTCGGCAGACTGCTTATTTACGATAGTACTAACGGGATCAGGTTGCGCAGTGGATCGTTCGGCATGGACTTTCATATAAATAAACGTAGTATCATGTTGCGTGATAATATGAGGAGTAACCGTCAAAATGGTACCCGTACTGAAAAATTTGGTAACCACATTACCGGAAAAGTCCCGCTGATTTATAGAAAAATCCTGACCAACCTGGATATGCCCCTCTTTATTATTCATAACTTTTATATTAGGCCTCGCTAATATCTGACCCAGGTTATTAGCTTCAAAAGTTTTAAATAACGCGTTTACTTTTATACCGGTGTTCCCTATTTCAATATCCTTTAACGTGCTAACACTAAAAATGTCCTGTGATACATTCTGTGCCCCAATATTACTAATTTGTACGATACCATCCTTAAATGTTGACCAATCAATACCTATTTCACGAAGTACTTTTTTATCACCTTCAAAAAAGGTTGCTGAAATACGTACTTCACGTGTTTTGGTAGTGACTTCATCACTATTCTGGTTGCCTTTTTGGGGCTGCACACTCTTCGATGTTGTCTTTTGTTGAGGTGTCAATTCATAATACTTATCATGTTCAATAAGAGATACATTTTTTATCTTAGCTAAATACTTTAAAGCCGTTCTCCAATTCATTGGCGGCAAACTAACGCCGACTGATCCTTTAAGATTTGTATTATTAACGATAAACATGCCAGCAAATTTCTGAGCATACGTATTTAATACATCTATTGCCTGCGACACCGTCATTTCCTTACTAAGTGTAATCACTTCATTCGGACTGTTGCGAACTTTAACAGGAACCTGATTGTCTTGAGCATTTACTGACGTAAACGATATTCCGTAAATAGCAAATACCAATAGGGTAATAGTAAACAGTCTGCGCATAATTGTAGATTATAAATGATTAGCTTTTATTTAACTTGAAGAACAACCTTGTCAAATATTCCACCTTTATTTAAATAAAAAGTAGCTGATTTGTTATTCAGATTAGTTTTAACCAGAGATCCTAAATATACTTTATCCCCAATATGTAATTGTTGCACTTTGCCATTTTGATCGACGATATAAATGACATCCTGTCCGACCCCAACTAATTTACTATTTTCCACATTGGGTAATCCAAGTTTATTGGGTTCCACACTCCTTATGATCGGATAAAATGGATTTCTCGAAAGTTTTTTAACAGGATGTACTATTTTAGCAGCTATCTTATTATCCTGCTTTGAATTACTGTAATAGCTGTCCAATTCAAAAGTAAAATTCACATCTCTAAGTTCTTTGCCATTCACCGGATTCACAGCAAGTTTTTTAACTTTATTTATTGGGCTGCTATATTCAATGGTTCGAATAAAATCAAATATGTCTCTGTACCTGCCTTTCCCTGAAATATTAATTTTTAAAATTCCATAACCTTCTTTTTTTACCTTAGAGTCACCAACAACAGTAAAATTAATATCCATTTGTGAATGGTCGGTTCTTGTTTTATTAAGATAGGCATACAATTTACTGGCATCCTGAGTTAGGGGCAGCATTTTATGATAATTTTTTAGTTTGATCTTTACTCTAGCATATTTATCAACAACTTCATCATATTGATTAGCTATCCCCTGATCATTATGGAGCCTTTGTTTTTTCCCATCCAGCACATTTGATAATTGATCTATTTGTTTTTCCTGAACATAATGAATGTAACTCCAACTACCCCCCGTCAAAACGGCCAATACAATTAATAGTATAATGGTATTTCTGAGTGCGTATGACATATCAGTTTTATTTTCTTAATGATTGATTAGTATCAATTCTGCCTGTTTTATACTTTTTGGGTATAATTTTGCCATTGCTTTATTAATATACCTTTCGAATCATTATCGTGAATTTATATACTTTCTTTTTTCTGATTTTCGATATATGAACATCTTGCAGCTGAGCATTTGCAAATAGATTAGTTATTTGTGGTATTCGATTT
>DASQZP010000176.1:0-3403 GCA_035638655.1 Bacteroidales bacterium | reverse complement strand
TGATATTTACGTTCTCGGTAATACTCATGGTGATTGCCAATAATATCGTATTATTTGCATTTGCCTGGTTATCCATGGGGCTATTAATGTCAGAACTAATCGGGGGCTATACTCATTATGAAGAAGGCCTTGTTTCCAGGAATAACGCCAGGAATTATTTCATGCTGAGTACCTCGCTTTTAACAGCAGGATTAATTTTACTGGCACTTCAGACCGGTTCATGGAGTATTACAGAAATAATTCATTCCAGAGATTTGATTAATACACCGAATGTTCAGTTTGCTATCATTTTAGTGATTGGAGCAGCTGTTATTCAATCGGCGTTATTTCCTTTTCAAAGCTGGCTTATGTCTTCGATGACGGCACCAACCCCTTCATCCGCTCTTATGCATGCCGGCTTTGTTAATGCGGGGGCTATTTTATTAACACGATTAGCGCCCGCAATTTATGTAAGTCATTTTCTTTGGATACTGGTTCTGGTTGGCGGTTTGGGTTCCTTAATAGGAAAATTTACCAAGTTTGTACAGGCTAATATTAAACAAAAACTCGCTTGTTCGACCGCTGCCCAGATGGGATTTATGCTTGTTGAATGTGGACTCGGTTTCTTTGCAGCTGCTATTACCCATCTCATACTGCATGGATTTTACAAAGCTTATCTATTCCTTTCTTCAGGTGATTCAATTGAACATAAGCCTGTGTATAAAGAAGAAAAACAGAGATTGAGATTTTTGTATCTGCCGATGCTTTTAATTAGCGGTATTGTCGGCGGGTTGGTCTTTGCTTATACAACAGGCAAGGGAATAAGGTGGGATAGCAGTCTGTTTCTAACTCTGGTTGTTGTAGTATCTGTTGTTCACGGGTCCCGGGATTTACTCAAACATACGGCCCTATCTGCAATAACCAGGATTATAGCAATACCCTTTTTCATAATACCAGCAATATTGGTGTATGCTTTATTTTATAACGGAATTACCCGGTTGTTGGGAACCATACCCATGGTTGAAATGGCCAGGCCTGTTACATGGGATCAGATCATAATCGGGATCTTATATCTGGTATCTTTCCTGATTATCGAGCTGAAATTACACCACAAATTTGAACGCTTGTATGTATTTGTGTTAAACATCTCACAACCAAAATCCAATACGATACTTCATTAGTTTCATTCATATGAAAAAAGAGTCCATAGCTTCAACAATAAAAGAAATTTCAAATCAATTAATCAGGAACTGGCCTCTCTATTCTTTTGTAACTTCAAATCCACTTGCCGGTCTTGAGCACCTCCATTTTGATGATGCTATCCGGGAGATACGAAAATACATAAGAATCAATGGTTATCCTTCTGCCGAACTGTTCAATCAGGCTTTAAAAGAGAATCAAATTGACAAGACTATAATTGAAAAACAGTTGCTTGATAACGGGGTCAGTGTCTCCGTTGAGGATTCGTTAGCTCAAATGTTTGTATTGGAAAAACGCAGACCATCAAAGAGGGCCCTTAGTCAGGTGGATCGCCTTTTAATTAAATGGCTTTCTGTTTTCCTGGATCAGGGTATAGCCGAGTGGAACATGCCTAACCGAGATAAAGGATTTTACCGCGCCTGGCGTATGATGGCCCGTTTTGACAGCAATCTTCCCAACAGGGATGTGATTAGTAATCTTCCGGAAGATGCTTATGGAGCGCTTGAACATCTGTTGAGTAATTATAAACAGGATGATTTAAATACAATGTTCAAGTACCACTTCCTGTCACTTCCGGGCTGGACGGGATACATCAAATATCTCATGGACAATGCAAATGATTGGCAAAAGACATATCCGGTCACATTGGTTGATTACCTTGCGGTTCGTTTGACACTCTGCAAACAATTTAATATTCCTATAATGCCGGATAATTTCCCTGAAGAACAAGTGATGGGGGAAGAGGACAGGATCAAATCGGCTTGGTTAAAAGCCCTTGAATTAAGTTACCAGTCCGGGTTGATAAAACAGGTTAAATCGCATGCGGATAATATACAAACCGGCAATAATAATAGGCCGGATGCACAATTTGTATTTTGTATTGACACGCGTTCGGAGCGTATCCGGCGGGCTGTTGAAAAAGCTGGTAATTATGAAACCCACGGCTATGCCGGTTTTTTCGGAATAGCCATGGAATATAAACATCCGGAAAAAAATATAAGCCATAAATCCTATCCGCCCATTTTAGAGACGGTCTTTGAGGCAACTGAAGAAATTAAGCCGGGCAGAACATCGGAAGCAAAAAAATTTAACTTCTTTAATAACCTGAATAATGCGCTTGGTGAATTTATCTTTACACTAAAGAATAGTGTTCCCGCCTCTTTTGCTTATGTTGAATCAACAGGTTTTTTCTATGGCGTAGGCCTTCTTGTAAAGACTTTAACCCCAACTTTCGTATACCGTTTTACAGAGCGTTTTACCAAGTATGTGGGACGTCCTGATTGGTTCAGCAGGATAACATTACATCATAAAACAGAGGAAGAAGAGTCCGGTATTCGCAATATTTCCACTAATGAAAAGGCAGAAATTGCCAAAACAGCATTTGAATTATTGGGATGGAACCATTTTGCACCGCTGGTTGTATTCTCCGGACACGGTAGTCAAACTTCAAATAATCCATTCGAGTCAAGTCTTGATTGTGGCGCTTGTTCCGGTAATAAAGGCGGACATAATGCCCGGCTACTTGCGGATATTTGTAATGAACCGGATGTCAGTAAGCTATTAGCTGATAAGTTCGGTATTAATATTCCCTGTGACACCTTCTTTTTGGCTGCGGAACATAATACAACTACGAACCATATCCATCTCTATGATAAAAATGTGCCAGATGAATACCGGCAAAAAATCAAAAAGCTGAAATATAATTTGAAATCGGCACAACATCTGGCAAATGAGGAACAGTTCAATTATAGCCAGAAAAATATTAAAAAGACTATTCATGAAGCACACAGAAGAGCATCGGACTGGGCTGAAACAAGGCCGGAGTGGGGTTTAGCGGGAAATGCATCTTTCATTATTGGGAGACCTGAACTGACATCCGGCCTAAATCTCGGGGCACGTAGCTTCCTTCATTCTTATGACTGGCAGAAAGATCCGGATGGTGATAAACTGGAGGCCATATTACAGGGCCCGATGGTTGTCACACAATGGATCAATAATCACTATTATTTTGCATTGGTTGATAATGAACGTTTTGGAGGTGGTAAAAAGGTTACTCTGAATGTAACAGGTAAGCATGGTGTGGTTCAGGGTAACGGAGGAGATTTAAGATTCGGACTGCCGCTCGAATCGCTCCAGGAAGATGATCATCTTGCACAGCACCTTCCATTGCGTCTGACTGTGCTTATCCAAGCTCCCAAATCAAGAGTAGAATTTATTCTTTCAA
>DASQZP010000175.1:0-9287 GCA_035638655.1 Bacteroidales bacterium | reverse complement strand
TGTAGATTATATTGGCAATCCAATACCCGACTCAGTAGCCAGCATTACAGGTTTGGCAATGGAATATAGAGGCACGGCACAGTTTGCTGCACGTAATGAAGCAGATATTGTTCGTACCTCAGCAGATATTCTCTCATTCACAATTCCTGATTCTACTGAAAATGTAACAATTGATCCGGTAAATCATACCATTAATGTACAGTTATACTATGGGGTTCAGCTAACAGGTCTGGTACCTGAAATTACAACAAGCATAGGAGCTACTGTTGATCCTGCATCAGGTGTTGCCCAAACCTTTAGCGAAACTACACCTGTTACTTATACTGTAACAGCTGAGGATGGAACAACAACCCAAACATGGGATGTAACTGTATCTTTTGGTGCCAATGATACTGAAGCGCCTGCTTTCAGAACTCCTTTCCCGATTATCAAAAATATAGGAAGTTCTTCATTTGATATAGCAGTGCAGCTTGATGAGCCCTCAGTTGTCTATTATATTGTAGATACTGTAACAGCCGCAGGACCATCTATAGCTGAGATTATGGCAGCAGGTAACTCATTTGATGTGGATGCTGATTCTGTTACAGTGAATGAAACTGTAAGTGATCATCTGACTCCGGGTGGAGAATACAAAGTATATATTATCGCTGAAGATAAATTCATTACTCCCAATGTGCAGTCTGATTCAGTTGTGTTCGATGTTACAATGAATCCCGCAGTAGGTACTACCGACCTTATTTTCTCAGAATATATTGAGGGAAGTAGTAGCAACAAGGCAATTGAAATATACAATGGTACCGGCGCTGATGTAGACCTTAGCGGTTATTCAGTGAAACTGGCTCCCAATGGAGGTGCCTGGGGTAATACACTGAATCTTACTGGTACCCTTGCTGCAGGAGATGTTTTTGTAATTGCCAACGCCTCAGCAGACCAGGTTATTCAGGATGTAGCAGATGCAACAAGTAATGTAACTTATTTCAACGGAAATGATGCACTGGGATTATTCAAAGGCGCAGATTCAATTGATGTAATCGGTGTACAGGGAACTGACCCGGGTACTGCCTGGGATGTTGCTGGTGTTGCCAATGCAACACTGGATCATCCTCTTGTTCGCAAACGTACTGTTACCCAAGGCCAGACAGACTGGGCGTTATCAGCAGGCACCAATACAGATGATTCCGAATGGGAAGTATATGACCAGAACACCTTCTCTTTCCTTGGTTATCATGGTATAGTAGTCGGAAATGTACCTCCTGAAATTGGGTATATTAACATAGATCCGACCATGCCGGAGGTAACAGATCCTGTTTCAGTTTCTGTTAAGGTTGTAGACAATGATGGTATAGTAACAGATGTGAAACTGATGTATGGTACTGCTGCAGATACTTATGATAATGAAATTGCCATGACAGATGATAATAATGATTCTGTTTACATGACTGTTTCAGATATACCTGCCCAGGTGGCCGGTACCACTGTATATCTCAAGGTAGTAGCTACCGATGATAATATGGATTCCAGTGAAAGAACTTATTCTTACGGAATTCCGGTTGAAGCTTCCATCTACGAAATCCAGTTTACATCAGCCGATCCTGCCGATTCTCCGCTAAAGGGCAGCCGCGTTATTACTTCCGGAATTGTTACTGCTGATATGTCCCAGGGATTCTTTATTCAGGACAGCGCCAAAGCCTGGAATGGTGTTTATGTCTATGATTATGGTGATAATGCAGTGAATATTGGTGATTCTGTTACTTTTACTGCTACAGTTGATGAATATAATACTCTCACTGAACTGAAAAACCTTTCTTCATTCAACCTGGTATCCGGTAATAATACCGTACCTACTCCGGTTGAGATTACTCCTGGTGATGTGGATGAAGCAAACGAGAGTGTTCTTGTTAAACTTACTGATGTTATCTGTACTAATACCGATGCAGGTCATGGCATGTGGGAGGTTACTGACGGGATTGATACCATTTACATAGATGATGAGATGTTTGCGTATAATCCTGTTAAAGGTGGTGTCTATAACATCACTGGTATCTGCTACAATTCTTTCTTTGAATGGAAGGTTTTGCCCCGTTCTGCTGCTGATATCGATACAGTAAGTTTGCCTGCCAATGAAGCGCCTGTAATTGACAATGTTACCATCACTCCTGATGCACCAACTACTGCTGATGATGTTGTTGTTACCTTTACAGTTACCGATGATGTAAGCGTTGTAGCAGATTCAATTCATTTTTATTACGGAACTACCGAGGGTGATTATGCTAATGAAGGTACGCTTGTTCCCGATGGATTCGATGCAAGCAAATTCTCTGTTACTATACCCGCTCAGGATGCAGGAACTGTTTACTTTAAGATTACTGCTGCTGATGGTAACCTGGATGATCCGAAGGTCACTGAATATACAGGTAGCTATGATGTTGTAACAGTTGGTATTAATCAGCTCTCCCTGGATAATGCGATCAGCATTTATCCGAATCCTTCTGCAGGTCATTTCACCCTTTCTGTTGAAAAGGTTGTAAATGGTAAGGTATCTGTAGAAGTTACCGATATCCAGGGACGTATGATCCTTCAAAAACAATTCACTACCAATAATTCATTGAAGACTGGTATTGATCTGGGTTCAAAAGGAGTATATATCCTCAAAGTAACCACAGGAAATGCTTTTTCTGTACAACGCATCGTTGTCAGATAAAGGATTTTATAAATAATTCTTTAAAAGGAGCGGCTTATGGCCGCTCTTTTTTGTTTGAGCAATGTGGTTGAATTTATTACCTTTAACCATATTAAAATGATATGGAAGAGGAAAATGGCACAGGTATTGAATTGACTGAAAAGCGCAGATTTATTCACAGTCTGGTGTTTCCGACATTTATCCTGCTTATTTTCTGGCTGGTCAGAATCTCAGAATCTGTGCTTCAGATTGACCTGTCCTTTTTGGGAGTATATCCACTTACCCTAAAAGGAGTGCCCGGTATTTTTCTTGCCCCTTTTATTCATGGCAGCTTCAATCATTTGATAAACAACAGTATTCCCTTTTTCGTTTTAAGTGTTGCTATATTTTATTTTTACCGGGGAATTTCCTACAGGATATTTTTTCTTGTATGGATCATTACCGGAATCTGGGTGTGGGTGTCAGCCCGCGAAGCTTATCATATCGGGGCAAGTGGACTGATCTATGGTTTTGCTTCTTTTCTTTTTTTCAGTGGTGTAATCCGCAACGATATCAGATTACTGGCTATATCCTTGCTGGTTACCTTTCTTTATGGCAGCATGATCTGGGGGGTTCTCCCCCTGAAACCCCAAATATCCTGGGAATCTCATCTCTCAGGGGGTATTGCCGGGCTGGTACTGGCCATTATATACCGTAAGCAGGGACCGGAAAAAATCACATTTTCATGGGATAGTGAACCGGAAAATCTTCCAGAAGATCCGGAAGAGGATGAGGAATACCAGGATATTTTACCTGAAAATAATCCTGATCCGGAAAAAACGCCTGAAAAAAGAAATAATCCTTACCTAAAAATAGTTTATAAATACAAGGGTAATGATAAGAATTCAGATGATAGCGGCGTTTTACCTGACAAGAACAATCAGGTGAATTGATTGTTTAATATTTTAGATATATCAATTCAATATATGATGAATGATATGGGCATGGTTAATTTGATCGCCGGTAGCATGAATGAAAAGAACATCATTTCCATAAAAAATATAATAACCTTCATTTTATCAAATGGGAAATATTTCCCTGAATAAAACTAATTTCTTTTAGTGTTATTCATATTTTTTAATGTGTTTTCGTATTAATGCACATAAATTCAGATGTTTAAAGCCTGTAAATTTGTAATTTAATGAGACTTCCTTTATTTATATATCCCACTTCATTTCCTTTCAGACCGGTATTTTACAGTATTATTTTAGTGAAATTCATTAAAAAACAAACAGGATAGTAAGTTTTCTATCTAAGTAATATTAAGAGTTAAATATTTTTATTTATTCATTTAAATTGCCTGCTTATGCTACTTAAAATTTATCCGGATAACCCAAATCCAAAACACATTAACAGGGTAGTTGAAGTTTTAAAGAATGGAGGATTAATTATTTATCCTACCGATAGTGTATATGGTTTAGGTTGTGATATTTATAATCAGAAAGCCGTTGAGCGCGTTGCTCGTTTAAAAGGTAAAAACCCTGAAGATGCTGATTTTTCCTTTATTGTTTCCGACCTGAGCAATCTTTCTGAGTATACTAAAATGGTGGATAACAGCATCTTCAAATTGATGAAAAAAAATCTCCCGGGACCATTTACATTTATTTTGCATGCAAGCAGTAAAGTGCCAAAGATTTTCAAGAATAAGAAAAAAACCATAGGATTGCGTATTCCTGATAATCCGGTTATTCGTGAGATAGTTGCACAGTTGGGCAATCCCATCCTTACCACATCGATTCATGATGATGATGATGTAGTGGAATATACAACTGATCCTGAGTTAATTCATGAAAAATATCAGGAACTGGTGGATATTGTCATTGATGGTGGCTATGGAAACAATCAGGCTTCAACTGTCATCGATTGTACTGGTGATGAGCCCGAAATGATTCGGCAGGGAATTGGTGAAGTACAGGCCTGAGAATTATTTTTTCCAGAATGATTTTGAGAAAAGGATAAGAACGGTAAATAATTCCAGCCTGCCGATGAGCATCAGAAAAGATAGAAACCATTTCCCAAAATCAGGAAAGTGAGCATAGACGGCTACCGGACCAACCATACCCAGTCCGGGGCCGATGTTCCCTAATGTAGCAGCAACGGCACCGGCAGAAGTAGCAAGATCATATCCCATTGCTGAAACGGTGATCATTCCTGTAACTGTTATGATAAGGTAAATACTTACAAATGCCAGTATATTGGTAATTACCTCCGGTTGAACAGTGTTGTTGCTAAGTCGAACCTGAACGATTGCATTGGGATGAATAAGCCTTTTAAATTCCAGGATACTGTTTTTCAGCAACAGCATTACTCTTAAGACCTTAATTCCTCCTCCTGTAGAACCGGCAGATCCGCCAACAAACATCAGCATGAAAATAAGCAATACCACCAGGGGTGGCCAGAGTAAATAATCCATCGTGGCATACCCTGTGGTGGTCATGATGGATACTACCTGGAACAAAGCGTGTCTGAATGCTGGTTCCCCCTTTAAATGGCCGCCAAAGTAAAGTACCAGTCCGATTACCAGACTAAATCCCAGTATTAAAAGTGTGTAAAAACGGAATTCTTCATTTTTCAGAATCTTATCAAACCTCAGGTGCATGGCAAAATAAGATAATGTAAAATTTGTCCCTGCGAGAAACATGAAGACAATGAAAACATACTGCACGAAAGGTGAATCATAATAGGCTATGCTGGCTTGTTTGGTCGAGTACCCTCCTGTAGCCATGGTAGTAAAAGCATGACAAACAGCATCAAAAACATTAAGTCCGCCTGCAATGAGCAGAACAATTTGTGCCAGTGTCAGTATCAGATAGATTGCCCATAATCTTTTGGCTGTTTCTTTGATGCGGGGATGCAGTTTATCCGGAGTAGGACCGGGGACTTCGGCAAAGAAAAGCTGCATGCCGCCAATTCCCAGAATTGGGAGTACGGCCAGTGAGAGAACTATTATGCCCATTCCCCCAAGCCATTGTGTCATACTTCTCCAGAACAGCATGCCTTTGGACATTGCCTCAATATCCTGCAGTATTGTAGCTCCTGTGGTTGTAAAGCCTGAGATAGTTTCGAAAAAAGCATCAGTAAAATGTGGAATTTCTCCTGATAAAAAGAAAGGTAAGGCACCGAAAAGTGAAAATATGATCCATGAAATACTGACAATGATATATCCTTCCCTTTTGGTAACTGTTGAATGCTTTTGTTTTTGATTTGTATATCTTAGAATCAGGCCTGTCAACCCGGTAATTATTGCTGAAATAAGCAGATAGAAATAAGATGATTCATGGTAGTATAGCGCCACAGGTACAGACAACACGATAGCAATCGCTTCAATTATGAGCAGAATGCCGGTAATCTGAAGTATAACCCTGAAATTGATCATGATCAGCTGAAATACTTACCCACTTTAAAGATTGCGGAAGGCAATGCGAAAACAACAACCCGGTCAAATGGCTTTATTTCTGTTTCCCCTTTGGCAATAAAACTATTTTTTCCTCTTATTATACCACCTATGATTGAGTCATCAGGGAAATCTATGTCTTTTATCTTAGCCTGGACTGCTTTAGATTCCGGCTTAACCACGAATTCCATCACTTCAGCATCAGTACCTGTCAGGCATTTGATGGTGGACACCTCTTCAGTCATGGTAAATCTGAAGATACGGCTTGCTGTAATCAGTTTTTTATTGATGACGGTATCGATGCCCATATTTTCTGCCAGCGGAATATAATCCATATTCTCAATTTCAGCAATGGTACGTTTTACGCCCATCTTATTGGCTAACAGACAGGAAAGCATGTTGGTTTCGGAATTTCCTGTAACGGCAATGAAAGCATCCATTTTTGGCAGCCCCTCATCCATGAGCATATCAATATTTCGTCCGTCTCCATTAATAACCAGCGTGTTATTCAGGTAGTTGGAAAGCTGATAACTCTTTGACCGGTCGGCTTCGATTAATTTTACATTGTGATGTCCGCCAAGCACTTTTGCTGTCATTTTGCCTATCCGGCTTCCGCCCAGGATCATGATGTTATCTACATCAAACTTTTCTTTTCCGGAATACTTCATCAGGTCATCAATACCGGCCTGGTTGGTGATCACGTAAACCTGGTCGTTGGGCAGGAACACATCATCCCCGCGGGGGATTAATGTCTCTGAATTCCTGGTGATGGCAACTGCCCTGAATTCCATTTCGCTCAGCTCCGAGTTTGTTTCATTCAAAGTTTTGTTAATGATCGGGGCAGATTGATCCAGTTTGATAACGAAAAGTGATAAGCGACCACCGGAAAAATCGACTACTTCGGTTGTGCCGGTTTGTTGCAGCAGGCCTACAATTTCACGGGCCGCAATTCGTTCGGGATAAATCATGTAATCAATTCCCAGGCTTGTAAAATGTTCGCGATTGGCGGGCAGTAAGTACTCCTGGTTATCAATACGCGCAATGGTCTTTTGTGCTCCCAGACGTTTTCCAATGATAGAAGAGGTGATATTTATCTCCTCTGACTGGGTAACGGCAATAAACAGGTCGGCTTTTTTAATCCCGGTGTCCTGTAATATATTTATAGAGGTTGCGGATCCCGCAAATGTTAGAACATCCAGATTGGCTCCGACATCTTTTAAATGATCTTCATTGGTGTCGATCAGTACAATATCATGATTCTCGTTGCTGAGCATTTTTGCAAGATGTGAGCCAACTTCTCCTGCTCCTGCAATCACTATTTTCATATTTTTTCCTTTTCTTAAAACTCTACAAAGTAATATATAATACTTGAAATTAGCCACTACATTAACATAATTTTCCCTTCATTTTATTATTGCCTGTGTAACCTGCCGGGTCTATTATTTAGTGTTTGTCAATAAACTCAAGTGTCTGGATCAAAATGTTCGAGAACAAGGCGTGCAAAAATTTTGATCCGCAGTATACTAATGTATATGAGGAATTAAAAATTTTGCAATAACGCAGTTATCGGACATTATGGACAGACACTATTTAGTGTTTTTGTCACTTTGGATATAAGAACATGAACAGGCAAAAATATCACTGCAGAAAGGTATGATCATATCAGATTATATGATGGTTGCCTTTCTGTTTATTGTGTGAAGTTCCCGATTTTTATTAATTTTGTAATTTATAACAGATTTAAATAAAATTATAATATTGAGCAGGATTCTGGCGATCGATTATGGATTAAAACGGACGGGAATTGCAGTGACAGACCCGCTGCAACTCATTGCAAACGGACTGACCACGGTGTCAACCAGTGAATTATGGACATTTCTAACAGAATATATGTCGAGAGAAGATGTGGAAAGTGTAGTAATTGGTTATCCGGTGAAAATGAACAATACACCCTCGGCTCCTGTTTCTGCTATCGATTCTTTCATCACTCATTTTGAGAAAAAATATGCTGGGATAAAGATCTTCAGGATGGATGAGCGATTTACTTCAAAAATGGCTCAACAGGCAATTATTGACGGAGGTGTGAGAAAGATGGCACGCAGAAACAAAGCATTGGTTGATACGGTAAGTGCAACCATTATCCTGCAGAGTTTTATGGAAAGCAGAAATTTTAAAATTTAATCAAGATGACATATCCGGTTGTTATTTATGGATCACCTGTCTTAAGAAAAGTGTGCAGGGAAATCAGTAAAGATTTTGAAGGACTGAATGAGTTCGTCGACAATATGTTTGAAACAATGTACAAGGCTGACGGTGTTGGTCTTGCAGCGCCGCAGGTAGGGAAAAGCATCAGGCTGTTTGTGATAGACGGCGCCCCTATGGCCGAGGATGATCCGTCATTGCATGATTTTAAGAAAGTATTTATTAATGCCAAAATCACCCACAGGGAAGGGGAAGACGTTCTTTTTAATGAGGGTTGTCTCAGTATACCAAATATCAGGGAAGATGTGCTGCGTCCGCCAAAAATTCACATAGAATATTACGATGAGAATTTTAATTTTCATTCTGAAGATTATGACGGGGTGAGGGCTCGCATTATTCAGCATGAATATGACCATACTGAAGGGATTTTATTTGTTGATAAAATTTCACCTCTGCGGCGCAGATTAATTACCGGCAAACTCAATGCACTCGCAAAAGGGAAAGTGAATGATGTAGCCTACAAGGTTAAAGCTGCCCGTTAACTTTTATAAAATAAAAACCCCGGAAATTTTTATAATCTTCCGGGGTTTTTCTTGTGTTTATTTTGTCTGTCAATAACGCAGTTATCGGACATTATGGACAGACACATTTATACAACTATCGAAGTGGATATTTGGTCATAATGTCTTCTGATTTCATCAGAATATCAACGTATTGCGCCCGCTTGTATACAAAGGGATCATGAATTGATTTATTGGATAATTTTCCTCTGAAACTGGTGAGATCACTATAGTTATTGCTTTCCATCCATTTGCTGATATCGCTCAAAATTGTAGTAATATAATCAATTTTGATTTTATAGACAGTACTTACAACTTGCACCGCATCAGCGCCTGCCAAAATCATCCTGATAACATCCTCTCCCGTATAAATTCCGGAATTGCTGATTATACTGCTTTTGACTACACCATG
>DASQZP010000174.1:0-3962 GCA_035638655.1 Bacteroidales bacterium | reverse complement strand
ATACCGTTTTCGGGTTCAGGCTTCACAAGGTGAATTTAACCTGAACTGGATTCAGTTCAGTCTGGTTACAGGGACAAAAGAGGCTTCAGCAATCAGCAAGCCAAAGGTGTTTCCTAATCCTGCTAATGATTACCTGGTAATTGAGTGGCCTGGTTATGATAAGGGCAAAAAAAAACTTGAATTTTTCGACATGAAGGGTTCATTGATATATGCATGTCAGCCTGAGAATGAAAGAACAATCATTAACACCAATGTAATAAAGAGTGGTATTTATCTGCTACGCATGCAACAAAACACCAGAATTTTTACACAACGACTAACTATAAACTAACACAATGAAGAAAATTTACACATTTTTCGGGATACTGCTGTTTCTTTTATTCAGCGGGCAGTTCCTGAAAGCGCAAACATCATTGATTACCGGTATTGTGGTAGATACAGATGGCATACCATTGCCTGGAGTGACCATCAGAACACCGGGTTCTACCACTGGTTCGATCACCAATCTTGACGGGAAATATGTCGTTCAGGGCATCAGACCATCAGATACACTTGTTTTTTCCTATGTTGGTTATCAAACTGCATATAAATCGGTAGGAAACAATACAACGATCAATGTAATCATGAATACCTCTACAGAGTCTCTTGAAGAAGTACAGGTGGTTGCCTTTCAGAAACAGAAGAAGGAAAGCGTAATTGCTTCTATAAACACAATTAATCCTGCCGAATTAAAACTGCCGACCAGCAACCTGACAACTTCCCTTGCAGGTAGATTAGCGGGTGTAATCAGCTACCAGCGCTCCGGAGAACCGGGTAAGGACAATGCACAGTTTTTTATCAGGGGAGTGACTTCTTTCGGCTATAAAAATGATCCTTTGATCCTGATTGACGGGCTGGAGGTTTCTTCTTATGACCTGGCCCGGATTGAGCCGGATAATATTGCCAGTTTTTCCATAATGAAGGATGCCACGGCCACTGCTCTTTATGGGGCACGTGGGGCCAACGGTGTAATCCTTATAACCACCAAGGAAGGACGAAAAGGAAGGGCCAGGGTAGCAGTACGGTTTGAAAATTCTGTGTCGATGCCCACCATGACCAATTCATTTCTGGGGGGCACTGATTATATGGAATTATATGACCAGGCACTTCGCACGAGAGATCCTAATGCTCTTTTATCCTACTCCAAGGACAAGATTGAAGGCACACGTAAGGGGCTTGATCCCATGATCTATCCAAACGTAGACTGGTACCATGAGCTGTTCCGCAACCAGGTGTTTAACCGGAAGGCCAATATGAATATCAATGGAGGGGGTGACATAGCCCAGTATTACCTGGCTGTTTCGTATAATAATGAGAAGGGTCTGCTGAAGGTAGACGACATAAATAATTTCAACAATAATATTGACATCAACCGGTATAACCTGCGGGCAAATGTCAATATGAAGCTTACGAAGACCACTAATATTGCGGTGAAATTTTACTCTTTGTTTGACCGTTATAATGGTCCTGTGAACGATGCCAATTCAATCTTTGGTTCTGTGATGCAAGCCAATCCGGTTGACTTCCCTATGTATTTTGAAAAGACTCCGGAAACTCAATTCCTGAATCACACACTTTTTGGCAATATAGGGAAGAAGATCAGACCTAATCCGTATGCTGATATGGTAAGTGGATACAGGGATCAGTTTACCTCAACTATTCTCTCACAATTCCAGATTGAACAGAAACTGGATTTTATTACTGAGGGATTGAAATTCAGAGGAATGGCTTCGGTTAAATCTTATAGTATGAATGAAAATTCCAGAAGTTTTACTCCTTTTTATTATGGTATAGATGAGATTAATACTGATGCCGGTGTGGTTCATCTAATCTCCCAACTAATGGAGGGAACCGAATTTCTTGATAATCCGAGTTCAAATAGTGATGCCAGCAGCAGTTTCTACTTTGAACTGATCACTCAGTATGACCGGAAATTTAAGGACAAACACAATGTTGGTGGACTATTGGTATTTACCAGGGAAGAATCACTAAATACAATTAGTGGCGATAATAGTAGTGTTTATACGTCATTACCATCCAGGAATATGGGTGTGTCAGGACGTATGACTTATTCTTATGACGATCGTTACCTGGCAGAGTTTAATTTTGGCTATAACGGTTCAGAAAAATTTGCCAGAAATCACAGGTATGGTTTCTTTCCCTCAGCCGGATTGGGTTGGATTGTTTCCAATGAGAAATTTTTCAGTCCGTTAAAACAGACTATCAATAATCTCAAATTCAAAATGACCTATGGTCTGGTAGGTAATGATGCCATCTCTAATCCCAATGACCGCTTCTTCTATCTGTCGGATGTAAATCTGAATGATGGAAACCGGGGATATACTTTTGGAAATGATTTTGGAGTAGCTTATCCAGGGTATCTTATCAACCGGTATTCTAACCCTAATATTACCTGGGAGGTGGCAAAAAAAGCCAATTATGGTATTGAAATCGGACTGTTCAGCAAAGCGAATATACAGGTGGATTATTTTACAGAAGACCGGACCCATATATATATGGCACGCGAATTCATCCCTCTGACCATGGGGCTCACCTCCCAGATTAGCAGCAATGTTGGGGAGGCAAAATCGCATGGTATTGATGCTTCACTCGATTATCAGCATGTAGTATCAAACAAATTCTGGATTTCCTCAAGGATGAATTTCACCTATGCTACAAACGAGGTGGTTAAAAACGGGGAGCCCAGCTATCCATATGCATATATGAGCAAGATTGGTCAGTCTATTAATCAGCCAAGGGGTCTGGTGGCTCAGCGTTTGTTTATTGATGATGCCGAGGTTCAGAATTCCCCCCGGCAGTTTAATGATACCTATCTGGCTGGAGATATTAAATATGTAGATGTGAATAATGACGGTGTTATTAATGACCTGGACATGGTGCCTATCGGCTATCCGACTGTCCCGGAAATTGTCTATGGAATTGGCGCATCAGCTGGCTATAGCAATTTTGATTTCTCTTTTTTCTTCCAGGGTGTTGGCCGGGAATCCTTTTTTATTGATCCTCTTTCAATCGCTCCATTTATCGATAATCGAAATTCACTCGACATTATTGCCAATAATCACTGGTCAGAGAACAATCCGGATATTCATGCTTTCTGGCCCCGCCTGGCCACTGTACAAAATGATTATAAAAACAATTTAGAACCATCTACATGGTGGCTGCGAAATGGCAGCTTTCTGCGCCTGAAGAGTGTGGAAATAGGATATACACTGCCCAGACAACTTGTAGAACGTTTGCATATGGATAAAGTGAGGATCTATATGAACGGGACTAACCTTCTTACCTTCAGTAAATTCAAACTGTGGGATCCAGAGATGGCTGGTAATGGTCTGGGCTATCCTCCGCAGAAAGTATTCAATTTAGGACTCTTAGTTAATTTCTAAACAACCAGAAAATAATGACACGAATTAAAATATTAGCATTGTTGATACTCTTACTGGGAATAGCGTCCTGCGATCAGTACCTGGACATAGTACCAGATAAGACACAGCAAATTGAACTTGTATTCGAAAGAAAAGCTGCGGCATACAAAGCACTGGCCACTTGTTATCATTACCTTCCAATGGACGATGCCGTGTATGCAACCTATGCTTTTGCCTCGGACGAACTAACAACACCCATTGCACAGGAAACGCCCGGTATTGAAATGATGAGGGGCAAGCAATCCTCCGCTGATCCCCTGATGGGATACTGGGGTGGGCACTCTGCCTTCGGACGCAGCCAGGAATCTTTGTTCATGGCGATCAGGGATTGCAATATTTTTATTGACAATATTGAGCACGTCCGGGATATGACAGAGAAAGAAAAAGCGACATGGAAATCGGAAGTTATTTTTCTAAAAGCCTATTATCATTTTCTGCTGGTCAGGCAATACGGGCCTATCCCGATTGTTGACAAAAGCC
>DASQZP010000173.1:0-6862 GCA_035638655.1 Bacteroidales bacterium | reverse complement strand
GGGGAACCGATTTTCATTGACAGAGACACTACCGGAGCCGACGGGGTTTATTCCTTCAACCTCCTGCCTGATAAAAATTATACTTTTGAGATGGAAGGCTTTCAGTATTTTAATGAGGAAATTCATCTTTCTACCGAGATGATTACCTTCTCTTATACGATAGATATGCCGCCTATTTGGGTTAATATCCTGCCAAAGGAACCCATCGAGCTCGAAAATATTTATTATGAATTTGACAAAGCCAACCTAACCGACGAAGCAAAAGAATCAATCGATACAACCCTGCTGGCCATGATGAATGAGATCCCGAATATCATTGTGGAAGTTGGATCACACACTGATGGTGTGGGTGGCAAGGAATACAATAAAAATTTATCCCAGGACAGGGCTGACAACGTGATTGCCTACCTGATTAGTAAAGGAATTGAGCCTTCACGACTGGTAGCAAAGGGATATGGAGATGAAAAACCAATTGCCCCAAATAAAAATCCCGATGGATCGGATAATCCGGAAGGCAGAGAAAAGAACAGACGCACCGAATTCAGGATCATCGGAACAATGAGTACGGTACAGGGAGACCCCGATGAAGAATATTAAAATTAACTCAATGCCTTAAATAATAAAAAAATACTTAATGTAAATTAAAATGACAAAAACAGCCTTAAATACATTCATAGCCACAATAATATTCATGCTATTTACAGGCTATTCTGCCCAGGCACAATTCCTCTCCTGCGGAACTCGTGTTACAGCAGAACAGGTAGCACTGGAAAACAGTTTTGTTCCCGTAGATTCTGTTCACAACCTGCACAAGACATTCCCGGTGGCTGTATATATTGTCAAAAACCAGGCTGGTAATACTGGTTACTCTGAAGCCCAGCTCAACACGGTTTTGGGAGAGCTAAACCAGAATTTTAAACCCTCAGGATTACAGTTTTCGGCATGCAGCATTCAGGTGGTTGATAATTACAACTATGACATTATCAATCCTGATAATTTGAGTGAATTGACTGCGCTGTATTTTAAACCACATGTAATTAACCTCTACATAGTAAGCGAACTATATGATGCTGATTATGTTCCCGTTTGCGGACTTACCTGGATGCCAGAGGCTAACAAAAATGTAATTCTGATCCGGAAAGACTGTTCACTTACCGCCAGTCTGACTCACCAGATGGGCCATTTCTTTGGGTTGTATCATACTCATGAAGAAGCCTTTGGTAAAAGCAAAGCTGATGATTCGGATTGTGCAACAACAGGAGATTTCTGTTGTGATACACCTGCCCAGCCAATCCTTTCCGGAAAAGTAGATGCAACCTGTATCTACACAGCAGCAGAAACGGATACAGATGGCAATTACTATGTTCCTTCAGTGAAAAATTTCATGTCTCTGGGCAGACCGGAATGCCAGTGCAGCTTTACACATGATCAGTACGTAAGGATGACCAATGTGTTTTTAAAGTATAAGAAGGATCTTTGGTAAATTTATCCTCTCTTTCTTTCATTGACTTTCTCTGTCTGATTTCGTAACTTACAGGTACCTAAAAATACCTGCGCCATGAACACTCATTTTTTATGTCCGCATTGCAAAGGTCACCTGAAAGTAGGTGACAACCTTGTATTTACTACTAAAAACAAAGCTAAAGAAAAAGGTTTGTTATTGTTGCACCCGGAATTAGGAAACTATACCAGTATTAAACATCCGGAATATATTACAACGGAAGGCGAGCAAATCAGCTTCTATTGCCCGCTCTGCCATCATTCCCTTGAATCCGATTTTGATGAAAACCTGGTATACGTTCACATGATCGATGAAAACAACCAGAGCTTTGATATTTACTTTTCTCGTGTGTCCGGTGAAAAGAGTACTTTCCGGGTGGCAGGAGATACGGTTGAAGCTTCCGGGGAACACGCTGACAAATATACCTGGTTTAAAATGCCGGAAAAATTCAGAAAATACATCCGAAAATAAACTTCACATCTTGATTTAATGAGAGATCCTAAATTAGCACTCACCTATTTCCTGATTGCATACCTTATCGGTACCCTTGTCGGATTTATCACCTTCCTGATCCATGAGACCGTCATGTGGATATCTTTATTTACCATTATGCCGATTGTTTTCGGATATTTTTTTTATCGCTATCTGAAAAATACCCGTTGTAACCAGGATGAAACATTAAAAGAAACGAACAATTTAATCGTATTCTGGATCATTACCTCTTTTATCCTGGATGCCATCGTATATATAGTATTTATTCCTCTCATTTCCGGCACTCCTTCCAACTGGACTTTTTTCATTGACCAGTCACCCTGGATATGGCTGAATTATGCTACTATCATTATTCTTGGATACATTAGCCGGTTTATATACAACACTCATATTAAGAGAATTACCAACTAAAATGATCAAAAATTTATTGGAGAAATTGTAGTATATTCTTTGCAGTATATTCAATCCCTTGCATTCAGAGATTTTGGACCTATGCATCCGGATATCTAACGGCAATATGCTTACAAGATAAAAACAGTATTGAAAATAATATCAGTCAGGATTAGATAAGTGTATTTTATTTTCAAATCTTCTTATTTTTAAAATAACATATCAGAAACCGGCAACCAGCCGGTTATTTTTTTGAATTATTTCGGACGGAGGACAGACGGAGAAAAGATGCATTTTTAAAAAGTAAAAATTCATTTAACAATTTCTAAAATATTTTGACTATTTTTAATGTTTCTATATTATAAATCAGCATTATGCACGACAAATGAGGTGGAACAGTGAGGTCAAAAGTCAACTACTATTATTGCTCTTATTTTTAATTGCTCCATCTGCTTGCCTGTATTCTCAACTTTCCGGTAAAGCTGCCAGACAAGATGTACTTATTACTTACATAAAAAAAATATACCGTCTGGATGACCTTATATACCAGGGTCGCTTTTACCAGGAAGAAAAACCACGTGCAAAAGGAAGTCCCTATTTTTTGGAGAAAGAAAATATAAATGCTGATTTATACATTGCAAACAGGTATTTTCCGCATATCCCGTTGTATTTTAATATTGTCAGAGGTGAACTTGTAATGCAAATTCCGCATGGCAACTATATGAAAGTATTTATAGCGTTACCTGCTCACCTCGTAGATTCTTTCAAAATTGATCATCACTTATTTATAAGCAGTCACTACCTCCCCGGAGAAAGAAATGAAAATTATTTTGAGGAGATATACCGGGGAAAGCTGCTCTATTTAATGCATTATGAAAAGCATTTTGTTGAAAATTATACTCCGGTAAATCCCAATGGATTTTACAGTTCGGCTTCCTCCATCCTTTATATAGCTGAGGGTGAAAACTGGACACCCTGTACTAACCGGAGATCATTTCTGAAATATTTTAGTACCAACAAGTCAATACTCCGCCGCTTTATGCGGAAGCAACATATTCATTTTAAAAAAGCCTCAGCCATACAACTTAAAGCATTGTGTGCTTTTGCAGACAAACGACTGACCGAATGAGTATTCACTTAAAAATAATATTGGGCATCATTTTACTGGCACAGCTTGCTTCCTTATCCTGCCTGGCCCAGGACAGTGCGGTTCTGCTTAATCTTTCATTCAGTAATCAACAATTCAGCGAATTTGTCCGGAAAGTTGAAAGCAAAAAAGGGGTACATATCTATTTCAATCCTGACAGCATTGCAGGTCTTCCCATGATCATTAAGGGAGATTCTGTTCCTCTTCTTTCTGTACTGAAAAATAACCTGGGGAAGACTGGTATGTATATTACACGCGATCACGAAGGCAACTATTATATTACAGCAGGTGGACCGGTTCGAACATCTCTGACATCTGATGATTATCTCTGGATCGGGGAGGATACAACCATTGAAAAAAAGCCCAGGGAAACAGCAAAATTTATAGAAACAAAAAGTGAATATATTCCTGAAACGCTGGTTATAGGAAGTGCAACCACGAAAAGATTTTCAGAAAAAATAAGATTTACAGGCAAAGTTGTTGACAAGAAATCAGGTGAACCTGTTCCGGGAGCAACCGTTTATATTGAAGAACTCAGGCAGGGTACGGCATCCGGCGGCAATGGCCATTTTACACTCTCATTGCCCCGTGGAGAGTATACCATGCAGGTTAGCAGTATTGATAAGGTACCGCACAAATACAATCTGATACTGTATTCCAATGGGGAAGCCACACTTACACTTAAATCAAAATTGGTTGCACTTGAGGAGGTAACCGTCAGCTCCGATAAATTTAACAAGGTACGCAGCACCCAGATGGGGCTGGAGCATATTTCAGCCAAAGATGCAAAGAACATTCCGGTCGTTATGGGGGAAAGGGATGTTCTCAAAGTAGTTCAACTTTTACCTGGTGTTCAGAAGGCGGGCGAGGGTGCTTCCGGCTTTAATGTGAGAGGTAGTCCTGCCGATCAGAATCTATTTTACTTGAACAATATTCCGGTTTACAACGTGAACCATCTTAATGGTTTTTTTTCAGCATTTCACCCTGAGGCAATAAGTGAAGTGAATCTTTACAAGAGTAACATACCGGTAGAATATGGTGGACGACTTGCCTCTGTGTTTGATATTTCGACAAAGAAAGGGAGCATGAAAAAATTTGGATTACACGGTGGAGTAAGCCCAATATCAGCGAACCTGCTTATTGATAATCCAATTGTAAAAGACAAAGGCAGTTTTATGCTCGGGGCCAGATCATCCTATATCAACTGGTTGTTAAAGCGAGTAAAAGATCCACAAATAAGAAACAGTGATGCTTATTTCGGAGATATGCTTGGCTCTGTCAATTATGATGTAACAGAAAATGATCAGATTAGCTTTTTTGGGTACTACAGCAATGATCAAATGAATTTCGACCACAAAGTTGAGCACTCATATAGTAATAAAGGTGCATCTCTTAGTTGGGACCATGTAATAAAGAAAAGACACAATTTCAATTCGGCCCTCGTTTTCAGCCGGTATGAATTCGAAGAAACAAACCATGAAGTAGCTTACAATCCCTTCAGACACAATTATTATATTGAACAATACGAATGGAAAAATACCCTTACGCTATATCCCGGAGAAAACCACACCATGGTAGCTGGTTTTGACAATACCTACTATAACCAATCCAGAGGCAATCACTATTTTCTTCAAAATGATTCTGTTGTAAAAACGTTAAAGCTGGGCAACGAACAGGCACTTGAAACGGGGATATACCTAAGCGATGAGTGGAAACTTTCAAAGCATTTCTCTGTCTATGCCGGTGTTCGCTATAACATATATAATTATCTTGGCCCGCAGGATATCTACCATTATGCGTCCTATGACCTCCGGAAAATCAATATAAATGATACGCTACATTATGGACGGAACAAGGTAATCAAAACATACCAGAAGCCTGATGTACGGATGTCCCTGAAATATCAGATACTACCAAACTTCTCAATAAAGGCCGGCTATAATCAGCTGCAGCAAAATATTTTCATGTTATCTAATACGCTGTCTATCTCCCCCACCGATAAATGGAAACTTGCTGATTATCATATTAAACCCATGTCCGGAATACAATATTCTTTTGGACTTTATTACAATACCCCGCAACGAAAATATGAACTATCTGCAGAAACCTATTACAAGAAGGTAAATAATTTTGTAGAGTACAAAGACGGAGCAGATCTGCTGATTGCTGAAATTCCTGAAACAGAAGTATTGCAGGGAACTCTTACTGCATATGGAGCTGAATTTATGATCAGAAAAAATTCAGGAAATTTTACAGGATGGCTGAATTATTCCTTCACACATACAGAGGTACTGATAAACAGTGAAAATCCACTGAACCAGGTAAACAACGGCATACCTTTTCCTTCAAACTATGACAAACCAAATTCAGTAAATCTGGTTACCAATTATTCTTTCAGTCACCGGTTTTCCATGTCCTGCAATGCAGTATATTCTACCGGAAGACCATTTACAAGCCCGGTTTCTGTTTACTATCTACAGACTAACCCGGTAATCAATTATTCGGCCCGCAATGAACTAAGGATACCTGATTATTTTCGGATTGACCTGTCGGCCAATCTTGAAGGCAATCTGGTAAAAAGAAAGCTTGCACATGGCTCCTGGATGTTTTCGGTTTACAACTTACTGGGCAGGAAAAATGCCTATTCAGTTTATTTCACTTCCGAAGAAGGTAAAGTAAGCGGGTACAAGTTATCAATTTTCGGTGCCCCCATTTATACTGTAACTTATATTGTAAAACTGGGAAATTACAATGACTAAAATTTTATCATCCTCCATCATAATTCTTCTCTTGTTTTCGGCCTGTGTTGAGCCCTATACGCCGGTAATTGAAAGTAATATTGAATCTGCACTGGTTGTAGATGCACTGATTACAAATGACTATGCAGTGCAATGGGTCAGATTATCAAATGCATCTCCACTTGATAAGCCGGATTTCCATCCGCTGAATAATGCAACTGTAAGTGTTGAAGATGATCTGGGAGAAAGGATTATATTCATTTTCAGGAAAGATGGCCTGTACACACCCGATAATTTTGCCGGAGAAGCAGGAAGAAGTTATAAATTACTGATAGATATGAATAATGGAAAACATTATGAATCTGATTATCAGTCATTAAAAACAGTGAATCCTTTTGATTCCGTTTATTATAGCCTGACAGAGCAGCCAACTACTGATCCGGCTGTGAACATTGACGGGGCTCAGTTTTTTCTTGACTTCCCTTCCCAAAGAGATACAGACACTTATTATATCTATCATCTGGAAGAAACTTATGAGTATAATACTGATCTTCGACTGTACTTGATAGATAAAGGAGAAAGTCTTCAAAAAGC
>DASQZP010000172.1:0-10139 GCA_035638655.1 Bacteroidales bacterium | reverse complement strand
GTAATACCGGTCTGCAGATCTACCTGCCTGCTTTCAATCGAAGATATTTTTACTTTGGTTGAAAGGATTTCATACTGTGTAGCCGAACCAGTTTCCTGCTTTTTCTTAATAAAATCAAGGTGCTCATTGAGCACTTTAAGCTGCTCTTCGCTAATTTTAACCGCACTTTTTAAAAAGGCAAGATTGTAATAAATTTCGGTGGTGAATAATGCCAGTTGTTGTTTGGTCATATTCACTGTTAGCGAAGCGATTTCATGATTTACCTTTTCTACATCCAGACTTTTGGCTGTCTTGCCAAAGTCATAAATCAATTGCGAATAATCTACGGATGCCGAATAGTTATCTTCCGGGTACAGTTTGAAGTTACCTAATCCCGGAAAATCAAATGATGGAACAGGACCAATCCTTGAGTAGCTTGCTGAAGCCTCAACATGAGGGCGATAAGCGGATTTTATGAGGTCTGTTCGTGCATCCGAGACTGTTAATCCTTCTTTTGCCTGATAAATGGCCGGATTTGTCCGGACTACCCTCGCGATTACTGTATCGAGTGGTAACACTGTACTATCCGGAGCCTGGGCTGTTACAAAAGAACTGCCAATGCCCGCAAACAGTAAAATAACAATTGTTAAGAGACGAATTATCTTAGTGTTCATGACTGTATTATATTTCTGCTATACTGTGATTATTTTCATTTTCTTTTTTCTTCTTCCTGGTTCTCAGTAAAATTATAGGAATGGCACCTACGAGCGTAATAAATCCTGCCAGCAGAAAATCATCATCCACTCCTTGAATAAAGGCTTGCTTATTCAGATTACCCAACAGGATATACTGGCTTTTTTTGACGGCTTCACCCGGGCTGCTCCCCGCATCATGGATAACATGATGCACCAGTCTTTGGCTTACACTCGCAAAAATTGGAGAATCGGTTTGTATTGATTCACTGTAAGTTTGAGAATGAAAACTGACTCTTGCTGTAAGAATGGTAGCAAACAGTGCGACCCCCAGACTTCCTCCAATCTGACGGATTACATTGAACAGGCCAGATGCCTGCGCCATTTTCTCCCGGGGAATACTCAGAAGAGAAACCGTGCTTAATGGAGTGAACAGGATACCCATAGCAAATCCTCTGATATACAGAGAGGTCATAATGTACCAGTGTTCGGTCAGGTAGGAAAGATATCCGTTGATGAAAAAGCTTAATGCCAGTAGTACAATACCCAGTAATATCGGAATTTTCGGGTTGGTTTTGTCTGCAATCATCCCTGATATTGGCGAAAATGCTCCTTGTATGATGCCAACAGGAAGAAAAACTGCTCCCGCCTGAATGGCAGTATAATCAAGTGAATTCTGCAAATATAACGGAAGTAGAAACGTACTCCCAAACATACCGATACCAAAAATAAACATTACCAGGTTCCCGATGGCAAAATTGTAATCTTTAAGCAATCTAAGCTCAATCAGGGGATTTTTTTTGGTCATTTCCACGGTAATGAAAACAGCAAGCATAACCGTTGCAATGGCAAAGCACAATAAGATATACGGAGCCGACCAACCAGAAGAATTGGAGGCTGCTGTTCCTTCTGACAAAGCATATAACAATACCGGAAGGAAAATACTTACTGAGATAAAACCAATGGCATCAAAACCCTTGATATTTTTGTTTTTGTATTCCTTTTGTACAATTACGGTTACGAGCATACCCATAATTCCTATTGGTACATTCACATCGAATATCAACTGCCAGCTGAAATTGTCCACCAGGTAACCGCCGATCAATGGCCCGAAAGAAACAGAGGCTGCAGCAGCAATTGCCCAGAATCCCAGTGCAATACCTCTTTTGTCAGGAGGAAATTCCCTGGTAATAATAGCCATTCCCACCGGCATAAGGAATCCTGCTCCGAGACCCTGTATCACCCTGGCAAAGATCAGCATTTCCTCGTTGTGCGAAACACCACATAAAAAAGATCCGAGAGTAAAGGCAAACAGGCCCCAGAAATATACCTTTTTATAACCAAACTTGTCTGCCAGCCATCCGGAAGTAGGCAACATAACGGCCATTGCAAGCATATAGGCTGTTATCACCCATTCAATCTTATCAATACTCACCCCAAATGCTGCCATGATCTTTGGCAGGCCCACATTGACAATGGTAGCATCCAGCACGGCCATAAAAGTACCTATCATGATATTTGCAAGCAAAAACCACCGGTATTTCTCATTGTTGGGGTGGAAAATTTTATATTGGTTGCGAATAGACCGCCGGATGCGGTGTGAAGGGGTTAATCTTCGTTTTGCCATTTACTTTTTAATTTTTATTTCTGCTGACATGCCTGCCAGTAAGTTTAGACTGCTTAGGTCGTGGCCGGAAGCTTTATCAATTGATATCTTCAAGGGAACACGCTGTGTTACTTTGGTGAAATTTCCTGAAGCATTATTTGGTGGTATCAGTGAAAACTGAGAGGCTGTGCTGGCTCCTATTGAAAATACTTTTCCTGAAAAGGTTTCATCCGGAAATGCATCAATATTAAATGTAACAGATTGTCCGTTGTGGAGCCCTTTTAATTTTGTTTCTTCCAGATAAACTGTAATCCACTGATGGTGGTTATTTGTTACAGTCAGAATAGCCTGACCCGGTTGGGCAATATCTCCTGGCAGTAACCATCTTTTGGCAACAATTCCCTGCACCGGCGCGTAAATCCTTGCATTTTCAAGTTGGGTACTTATAACATCAACCTGTGCCTGTGCACTCTTAATAGCTGCTTCTGCATTATCAACCTGTGTCCGGGATACATCTAACCGTGATTTTGCAGCTTCCAATTGAGCCTTTGCCGATTGAAGTGCTTTTTGCATGTGGTCAAATTGTTCCTGTGTAATTACCTGTCCTTCGAATTGCTTTTTTGCCCGCGCAAAATCATCTTCCGCTTTTTCATAACCAATTTCCTGTAATTTAATGGATGTTTTATTGTACTGATAATTTGCTTCAGCCTGTTTTTTTGCTGTATAGGCCTGGTTAAGCCCTGAAAGAGCCTGAAGTTTATGCGAAACCAATTCGCTGCTGTCCAGTTCTACCAGAATGCTACCTTCCTTTACCGAATCTCCTTCTTCTGCATAAAGCTTAACAATCCGTCCCATCATCTTGGCACTCACAGAGACATTGTCGCTGTCCACATAGGCGTCGTCCGTGCTGATATACTTCGAATAGTTCCTGTACCAGAAATATCCGCCAATCAGAACCGCTAATACAATTATGATTAACGGCAGGTATTTTCTGATCTTATTTTTCTCTTTCTTACCATTTTTGCTTTGCTGTTCCATCTTTTTGCTGATAAAAATTGTTAAATGATCACTTTTTTATTTACTGATTCCTTTTAAAAATATGTCAATAAAAATTTCACTTCGTTTCTCTAACAGGGCGAAATCTTCCCCATCCATATAGGCCATGTCTTTATTTTTGAGTATAGTCCACCTGATTGATTGCAGAATGTCTAAAAATAAATCTGCCGTTTCAGCTAACTCCTTTATCATAAAAAGATTTTTTTCCTGACCTTCTTCAAGAATACTACTGATCAATGAGGATTCGGTTTCTCTTAGCTGCCGGTAAAGGTCCGGTAATACTGGTTTGAATTCTTTAAATCCGGAAATTCTGATTTTACTTAAGTTCAGAAAAGTTTTGAAATAGTTATTCCTGATTACTAAATATTCCCTTAGTTTGTCCTCTGGTTCAGTGATATGGTCAAATGTCCTGGATAGAAATGTCAGAAACTCCTGCTGTTCTTTTTCAATTACTGCATGAAATAACTGGAGTTTATCAGGGAAATAATAATACAATGAAGCTTTGGATAAGCCAGCATCCTGTGCAATTTCGTGCATGGTGGTTTTTTCCAGACCGTACATACCAAATCGTTTTTGGGCGGCCTCCAGAATTAAATTTGTTTTTAATACATTTTCTCCTCTATGAGTGATGTTTACCATGACTTGTTTATTTCAGCATGTTAAAAGAATAACATTCAATTTGACTAAAAAATTTGAAAGGTCAAAATTAGGTAAAAAATATGTTCTGAAAAAAGATTTTTTCATCAATAAATATTAAAAAAGGTTAATTTCTAAATTTAGGCAGGCAAGCTTGCTTTAAAGTGCAAGGATATTTTCAATTGCAGGAGATGGTAGCAGAAAGTAAATTGTTTGAATTTTTCAGGAATGTTAAAAAGCCGGATAGTAACAGTATTTTCACTATCCGGCTTTCAGAAAATTAGATGTTAATCCATCTCATGCAAATTATTATATCACATCCTCTCCGAATGGGGCATCAGTATCAGCAAGGACTTTTTGATTTATGAAAGTTTTGTTTTTAATGTACTCAATTGTTTTTTCTTTTTCTTCTTCAGGGCGGGAAGCCGTAAAAAAGCCGGCAATAATCAAATCACCTTCGGTCCATAGAATACTGAAGTCACCCTCATCAATATTACCGCGGATGATATAATTTTGTGCCCTGCTTACATCGCCATAAAATTCATAAGAAAGATCAAATACATCAGAAAAGAAAAAAGGAAGATAATTGTATGGTTCGAGGTAACCTGTAATTACTTTGGCTGCGTGTTGTCCCATCTGAAAAGCATTATCCCAGTGTTCAATACGGCGCGTGTGTCCGTAGAATGCATCGGGGAATCTTGCCACATCACCTGCAGCATAAACATTCTCAACACTGGTTTCACAATACTCGTTAACGATAATGCCATCATCAATTTTCATTTCGGAACCTTCAAAAAGTGCTGTATTGGGGGTAACCCCAATCCCTGCAACAACCATTTCCGTTTCAATTGTCTGTCCGTTTTCAAGAATTGCTTTTGTTACTTCCGGGTTTCCTTCCAGCGATTTTACCTTTGTTCCGGGAATAAGCGTTACATTATTCTTTTTGAAAAGATTGATAAAATATTCTCCAAGTTCTTTCACGTTAAAGTTGCTCATTGGTGCCTGATCAGGATATACAAAAGTAACATCCAGTCCGAGCTGACTTAACGATGCAGCTACTTCCGTTCCAATAAACTGTCCGCCAATTACCAGTGCTTTTTCAATTTTTTTGGCTTTTTCTATTATTTTGTCTGCATCCTGCCTGTCCCTCAAGTAGAAGACATTTTCATTACTGGCTCCGGGAATCCCTAAGTTACGCGGTGTAGCTCCGGTAGCAATAAGTAAATATTCATAACCAAGTTGTTCACCTGAATCCAGTTCCAACAGTTTATTTGCCAGATCGATGCCTGTTACCTGCGTTTTTAACAATACATCTATTCCTTTCTGGCTGTAAAAATCCTCGTCGTTAATCAGAAATTCGGAAGGTTCCATCTCTTCCCTGAGATAATCTTTGGAAAATGGTGGCCGATCCGGTGGCAGTGTTGTTTCTTTTGAAACAATGCAGAGCTCATCAGTCGCTACTCCTTGTTTGACAAACTCATCTGCTGCATAACCTGCTGCAGTTCCTCCTCCAAGTATTATGTATTTATAGTTTTTCATTTTTTACTTATTTTTTAAATGTAACATTGTGAAACGGCATATTGTTTTGTTTCTATCCTGATATCAGCTAAAAATCAAATAATTAAAACCGGAATATTGAATTTATTTACTATTGTATCGAGAAAAGATGAATCAAACAAACGATCTGATTTTGTATGACTGTTGCGGATCACAAACGCTTTTGGTAATGATTCCGGATGGTTTTCAAGAATCTCAAGAAAATCATCTTTCTGGTAAACCTCATTATTATTGATGTAATATTCGTCTTCCTGGGAGTCTTTGGTATTGAATAATTTTTTGCCAAGACTGTCTTTTTTCACATAAGCAGTACTTATTTCAGGTTCCCCGGGAATAGTTTGACCGATAACCTTGTGAAGATTTTCAGGCGTTTCTTCACCCTCCCCTAAAAGCAGCATAAGTTCTTCAGGCGGATGATATTTTGTTCCGGCAGGGATAATCCATACCGGACAGGCAGCACTCATGGCTATATAATGGATCTCTTCAAATTTTTCCCATATTGCATGATCAGGTGTTCCGTTGAAAACCAGAAATGAAACATCTTCCTCTTCAGAAATTTCCTTTAGTCGGCGTTCAATATTATCAACCTCAATGGCATAATCAGTTACAGGAGGGTGATTAATCATTGAAACCTCCCGGCTGATTTGCTTTTTAATTATCTGTTCGGCAATTACTTTCTCTTTTGCTACTGTTTCATCATAACCAGAAACGTCCGAATAAGTGACACTTTTTGAATTGGAATAGGGCGTGTAATTACTTTGCAAGTCTCTTGGGTCTATAATGTGCAATAAATGCAGATGTGTGTCTGTCTGTCTTGCCAGATAGAGTGAATATGGCAAGACACTGGGAATGCTCTCCGTAAGATCATTTATCATGATTGTTTTCATAATCAATTCCTTCCTGTTAATTTTTCTTTCCGGTAAAAAAATTAATGTTGGTACTATTTTTTGTACTTCTGTACCTTTGAGTCCACTACGAAAAGTAGCTGAAAATCCTATTATTGGCTTTTCGAAGTACAATCACCTTTGTATTAATTAACAACTGATATACCGGAATAGCCTTTTAAAACTCTTTTGTTTTATGAAAAAACTATGCCTGTTTTGATTTACAGGCTATTAAAATCAATAGTTGTAGAATTCCTTCCCCCAATACAAAAAGTGGTGTGTAGCATAATCCACAAAACTATATTTGAGAAAAAGAAGAATTAAATTGAAGATTCAGTTGTTGATCAGGATAACCGGTAAGTTGAATAATGATATTTATTTGAATATGATTAGATCGTGGCTGAGGCACTGTTAAAGTACAGATTTTTTATTTTCTGATTAAAAATTTGAAAATACGGGTTCAAATTTATTACCATATACTATGGCATAATATTTTTCATATCTGTACTAAAAAAATTATGGGTTTTCACGAACAGGTAAATATATTCTGGCATGTTGTACTTGCCTCGGTACTTTCCGGAATCATCGGATATGAAAGGGAGCGAGGGGACAAGCCGGCCGGTATCAGAACCAACATGATCGTGGGAGGTGCTGTCACCTTATTGGTTTTACTCGGAGAAGTGATAACACTTCATTTTCATGCCATGTCACTGGGAGATGCGGTGCGTGTTGATCCAACCCGTATCATTCAGGCAATTGTGGTAGGTGTTAGTTTTATCGGAGCGGGTACTGTGCTGCAAATTGCCACTAAATCAAAGATTAAATACCTGACTACTGCAGCGACAATCCTCTTTTCAACCGGCATTGGGATCAGTGTGGCGCTGGATCTTATCATTCTTGCTGTTTTCCTGACTGTTTTCGTCCTGTTTATCAATTCTGTCATTGCGTGGATTGGCAGGAAATGGAAGGATAAGTAGTCAACGCAATTTTTTGCGAATTCAGCGCAAGTAATTTCGACGAGGATATGAGTAATTGTAATAGACTTTTAATTCTTTTTAATTGCATTTTAATAATTACTAACAGCGGTAAAAATTATACACGCTGGTCTTTTATATAAAACCTTGACGGATTGGCAGTTTTGAAAAAGTAAAAGCCTTTTGACCAATTTGGACAAAATAAATATCAGATTGGATAAATGCTGACAGATTATAAACTTTATATTTGTTATTAATATCAAAACCTCAGCATTTTACATTTTTCAAAATAATTATCAAAAAATACAATTAACAATATAGCTAAAATGAACGCGAATCCACTATTAGGTATCCTACTCATCGCCATTGGAAGTATTGGAGCTTCCAGTTTTTATGTTCCTTTTAAAAAAGTAAAAATCTGGTCCTGGGAATCATACTGGATCATGCAGGGTGTTGCCGCCTGGCTTATTGCGCCCTGGTTGTTTGCTTACTTTACAGTTCCACATGGTTCTTTGATGCAAATATTATCTGAATCGCCTACTTCCGCAAAATTATGGGCCATCTTTTTTGGTGCATTATGGGGTGTTGGCGGATTGACATTTGGATTAAGCATCCGTTACTTAGGGGTTGCATTAGGGCAAAGTATAGCACTTGGGTTCTGTTCTGCCTTCGGAACGTTGATTCCCCCGTTGGTCGCAGGCGACCATCTCTTTAGCTCAACAGCGGGTATTCTTACTGTTGTTGGAGTGGCATTGGGAGTTGCCGGTATTGCAGTAATCGGCTATGCAGGTTCTCTTAAAAGCAAATCACTTTCAGAAGAGGAACGAAAAGCCGCCATTAAAGAATTTGCACTGAAAAAAGGCTTGATCATTGCTGTCTTTGCCGGGATCATGAGTGCTTGTTTTAATTATGGTATCGAGGCTGGTGCTCCAATTTCTGAAACCGCTGCAAAATACGGAACAAGTAGTCTTTATCTGACCAATCCTGTATTGATTTATATCCTGCTTGGTGGATTTGCCACCAATCTTGTGTATACCGTATATCTGAATATTAAGAATAAGACATACACGGATTATTTTTCAAGTGGTGCAGGGGTATTCTTCAATAATTTATTTTTTACGTTTCTTGCCGGATTTTTATGGTTTATTCAGTTCCATTTTTTTGGGATGGGGAAAAGCCAGCTACCGGCCAATATGGCTGTATTCTCCTGGAGTATCCTAATGGCCCTTAATATATCCTTCAGCAATATTTGGGGCATTGTATTGAAAGAATGGAAAGGAACCGGGAAAAAAACCATTACCATCCTTGTTATTGGTATTATTATCCTCATACTCTCTACTTTTGTAGTGAAATTAGGCTGAAAATAATTTTCGAATAAAACATACATTATGACAAACAAAACACATATCGAAGAGGCATATAAACTTGCAAAAAGTCAATATGCAAAATATGGCATTGATACTGATGCTGTAATTGAAAAAATGAAAGATGTTGTAATCAGCCTCCACTGCTGGCAAACTGATGATGTTGGTGGCTTTGAGAAACCAGATTCGGAGCTGGGTGGTGGTGGCATTCAGGTTACCGGAAATTATCCCGGCAAAGCCAAATCCATTCCGCAGATGCGAAAAGATCTGGATAAGGTGATGGCATTACTACCTGGCAAACAAAGGGTGAATCTGCATGCCATTTATGGTGAATTCGGCGGCAAGTTTGTTGACAGGGATCAGATAGATGTAGAGCATTTCCAGGGTTGGATTGACTGGGCAAAGGAAAGAGGCATTGGTCTTGATTTTAATGCAACCTGTTTCTCTCACCCAAAGGCAGATGATGGATGGACTCTTTCAAGCAAAGATGAGAGTGTACGTAAATTCTGGATCAGACATGTACAGCAGTGCCGTAAGATATCGGCAGCCATGGGTGAACAGCTTGGTACACCTTGTGTACATAATCTCTGGATTCCTGATGGATCTAAAGACATGCCCATCGATCGCAACGGATACCGTACCCTTCTTAAGCAATCCCTTGATGAGATTCTGAGTGTTGAATATCCCAGATCCCAGATGAAGGATTCTGTTGAAAGTAAACTATTTGGAATAGGAAGTGAAGCCATGGTTGTTGGTTCATATGACTTTTATCTTGGTTATGCAATAAAAAATGACACATTGCTTTGCCTGGACAATGGTCATTACCATCCAACTGAGCAGGTGGGCGATAAGATCTCTTCTGTACTTCAGTATCTTGATGAAATTCTGCTGCATGTCACTCGTGGTGTTCGCTGGGACAGCGACCATGTAGTTACTTTTAATGACGAAATACAACTCATCGCTCAGGAAATTATCCGCAACGAATTCCTCAACAGGGTTAATATCGGACTTGACTTCTTCGATGGTAGCATTAATCGTATCGGAGCCTATGTAGTCGGGACCCGGGCAGCTCAACAAGCCTTTATGTTTGCTATGCTCGAACCAACAGCTAAATTGAAAGAATTAGAAGAAGCCGGTAAGAACTTCGAACGTATGGCTATGCTTGAAGTATTGAAAACCCGTGCTTCTGGTGCTGTTTATGACTATTACTGTATGGTGAATAATGTTCCAGATGGCGATGAGTTTATTGATGAAATTCAACAATACGAAAAAGAAGAACTGGCAAACAGGTAATTTGGAAGAATGAATCAGTATATAGATGAATTAATCGAAGTTTCCTGGTTTTTTGGTAAAAACAAAGAATATGTAATTGCCGGAGGCGGGAATACTTC